>JBCCOR010000447.1:0-4549 GCA_039025295.1 Acidobacteriota bacterium | reverse complement strand
CAGCAGGGCGTCGACGCCCGCGGCCAGGGCGCCGGCGTCGTCGGGCGCGACCAGCACGCCGCCGCCGTCGTCGGCGAGCATCTCGGGAAAGCTGCCGTGGTCGGGCTGCACGACGGGCACGCCGCAGGCCATCGCTTCGATCACCGACAGGCCCTTGGGCTCGCGGTAGACGGTCGGCAGGGCGAAGAGATCGAGGCTGTGGAGGAAGTCGACCTTGCCCGCGCGATCGACCTCGCCGACGACGTCGACGCGCTCGCTGAGGCCGGCGCGGTCGAGCTGGGCGAGCAGATCGTTGTTGTACGCGTGATCGCGCTTGCTCAAATAGCCCGCGATGCGCAGGCGCAGCGTCGGATGGTCCGCGGCCAGCCGTTCGAACGCGGCGGTCAGCAGATGCAGGCCCTTCTCCGGGCAGCGCCGGCCGAGAAAGCCGATCTGCAGCGCACCGTCGGCGCGCGCCGGATCGGCGGCGCGGCGATCCTCGGCGCCGCGCTGCTCGGTGGACGACGCGCCGTCTGCGGCGCCGTGCGCGCCGTCGGGATCGTCGACGAAAAAGTCGGCCGGATCGACGCCCAGCGGGGCGATGCCGAAGCGCGCGCGCGGCACGTCGAGCAGATCGGCCATCGCGTCGGCGTAGTACGCATTCGGGGCGAGAAAGCGGTCGACGTCGCGCGCTTTCTCGCGCATCGCCGCGACGACCGCCGCGCGGCCGTCGGCCGGCATGTCGTCGAGGGTCAGGTCCTCACCTTGCAGCAGGCAGAGGATCGGCACGCCCAGGCGCTGCTTGATCGGGCCGGCGAAGCCGAGGAAAAAGGCGAAGGCGAGCTGGACGACATCGGGCCGGTAGTCGGTCTCGAGCCACTCGACCAGCTTGTCGAGCTCCTTGGCCTGATGGCCGTCGGCGCCCTGCAGCACCGACAGCGTCAGGCTGGCGATGTCGCGGCCGTCGGTGCCGGCGGCGTCCATCTTGCTCAGCATGCGCAGCAGCGGACGGCTCTCGAACAGGCGGTCGACCCAGCGCGGCGCGTGCCGGAAGAAGGGGATCTTCTCCTGCAGATAGACGTTGATCGCGCTGAAGAACACGCGCTCGCCGGTCACCACCCGCGCCTCGTCGGTGCGCAGCGGCGTGTAGGTCGGGATCAATGCGACCTCGTGACCCTGATCGATCAGCGTCCGGGCGACGGTGTTGGCGTGCATGCAGGAGCCGCAGTACATGCCGGCGGCGCCGGCGCTGATCTGGGCGACGCGCAGGCTCATGGCGTCAGGCTCATGGCGTCGAGGCCTCCGAGGCGGCGTCGGGGAAGAAGGGTGCGAGCACGTCGTCGGACGGCGGACGGGTCGCGAGCGAGACCAGCACGAGCACGATCGCCGAGGCGCCGGCGACGATCGCCACCGGCATCAGGCCGGTGCCGCCGACGGTGTAGCCCGGTACGCTGCCGCCGTGGAGGAAGAACGCCAGCCACAGGGTGACCGTGGTCGCCAGCGCGGCGCCGACGCCGGCGGCCGTGCTGCGCCGCCACCACACGCCCGCGACCAGGATCGGCAGCAGGCCGGTGAAGCCGGTGAACGACCAGATCGCCAGGCCGAAGATCGTGCTGTCGACGATCAGCGAGAGCGCGTAGGTGATCAGCAGGATGGCGCCGACGAAGGCGCGGCCGGCCCAAATCTGGCGCTGCTCGTCGCGCGCGGCGTCGCCGGTGCTGCGCAGCCAGCCACGGTGCTGCAGGACATCCTTGGTGAACATCGTGCCGAGCGCCAGCACCTGCGAGTCGAGCGACGACATCACCGCCGCGAACACGCCCGCGCCGAGCAGGCCGGCGAGCGCCTCGGGGGCGTGGAAGTGGATCATGCGGATCAGCACGCCGCCGGCTTCCTGCGAGGTCAGGTTCGGGAAGTTGACGTGGCCGAGGACGCCGAGCAGCACGCTCGGCAGCCACACCGCGGCGATACACAGCGGATAGGCGAGGATCGGCAGGCGGAAGGTCTCGACCCGGCGGGCCGACATCCAGTGCAAGAAGATGTGCGGGAAGGTGCCGACCGCCGCCGCCACCAGCGGATAGGTCATCTGCTTGAGCGGCGGAATCGTTTGGGTGCGGCGCAGCAGCTCGGGGCGCGCGGCCTCGACCTGGTCGAGGGCGGCGCCGAGCCCGCCCAGGCGGTGGACGATGTAGCCGAGCGTGATCGCGCCCAGCACCATGAACACCGTGGTCTGGAAGGCATTGGCCCAGGTCGTGCCGCGCAGGCCGCCGAAGCTGACGTAGGAGAAGACGACCATTGTGATCAGCAGACCGCCGACCCAGGCCGGCACCTGGCCGCCGGTGATGCGGTTGAGGGTGACGCCGCCGCCCTTGAGCCCGATCAGCAGATAGGGCATCAGCAGCAGCACGAGCACCGGGAAGAGCGCGCTGCCGAGGCCGTCGTTGGCCCAGCGCCGGCGCACGTACTGGACCTGGGTGAGGATGCCCGTGCGCTTGCCGACCGCCCACAGGCGCGTGCCGATGAACAGGAAGACGCACGGAATCACCAGCGCCGACGACGACGCCATGAGCGCGAACACGCCGATGCCGACGCGGTAGGCCTCGCCCGACGCGCCGAGAATCGTGAACGCCGTCATGTTGGTGCCGAAGAGCGACAGCAGCAGGAAGACCGGCCCGATCGAGCGCGTGGCGACGAAGTAGTCTTCGCCGGTGGCGCGCAGCAGGCGGTTGCTGAGCGGCCCGATCAGGGCCACCAGCATCAGGTAGCTGAGCAGGATCGCGAGAATCATGCGTCCTCGCGCGACGCGGCGTTGTCGGGGCGTTGATCGAGCGCGGGCGCGGGCCAGGCGAAGCGCATCAGCACCGCCATCAGGCCGACGACCAGCAGGCAGAAGAGCGCGTGGTAGGCGAGCCCGGCCGGCAAACCGAACCAGCGATCGCCGACGTCGCGCAGCCACACGTCGTTGTGCAGCACGTAGGCGATCACCAGGAGCAGCGCCGGGATCAGGCGCCCGCGCGTCATGCAGCGCCCGCCATATCGCCCTTGTCGCCGGCGCCGTCGTCTTTCGCGCTCGGCGGCCAGCCCATGGCGGCGACGAAGCGGTTGAGATCGATGAAGAGGGCGGAGAAGTCGCGATCGAACACGTCGCCGGTGAGGATGTGGACCACCGCGTCGCGATGCACCGGATGGGCCTTGAGGAACGACGCGAAGCTGAAGCCCGGCGTGTAGAAAGCGTAGATCAGGCGCTTGAACGCCTGCATGCCGTCCCGCATGTCGATCTCGTGCGCGCCCAGGCGGGCGGCCGAGAGATCGTCGTGCGCCAGGCCGTCGATCACCGCGTCGGCGGCCATCGCGCCCGAGCGCAGGGCGAGCAGCACGCCGCTCGAATACATCGGGTCGAGGAAGCCGTAGGCGTCGCCCGCGAGCACCCAGCCGTCGCCGGCGATGCGCGTCGAGCGGTAGGAGAAGTCGTTGAGCACCTTGACCGGCATTGTCTGGGTGGCGCCTTCGAGGCGCGGCACGAGGCCCGGACAGCGCGCAACTTCTTCGTCGAAGACCTGCTGCGGATCGCCTTGGCGGCCTTTGACCAGACGCGACAGCGGGCCGACCGCGCCGACGCTGACCGTGTCGTCCTGCAGCGGGATGTACCAGAACCAGCCGTCCTGGTTCTCGGTGTGCAGCACGATCGTCGTGCCTTCGTCGATGCCGCTGTCGCGCTGCGCGCCCTGGTAGTGGGTGAAGAAGGCCGCCATGCGCAGGCAGGGATCGGGCCTGCGCAGCTTGCGCTTGCGTGCGATCAGCGAGCGCTGGCCCGAGGCGTCGATCACCGCGCGCGCGGTGATGTCGCGCTCGACGCCGTCGGCGAAGCGGGCGCGCACGCCGAGGGCGCGATCGCCCTCGAACGGCACGTCGACCACCGTCACCGATTCGTGCACCTCGACGCCGCGGCTGCGGGCGTTGTCGAGCATCATGCGGTCGAAGTCGGCGCGCTTGACCTGCCAGGTCTGGCTGCGCGGGCGCGGATCGGTCTCGTGGAAGTAGAACGGTGCGCTCGCCTTGCCGCGGCCCGAGACAAACTGCACGCTGTACTTTTTGACGAACGAGCTGTCCTTCAGCGGCTCGAGCATGTCCAGGCGATCGAGGATCTCGTAGGTCGCCGGGATCAGCGATTCGCCGATCTTGAAGCGCGGGAACTGCGCCTTCTCGAGCAGCAGGACGTCGTGGCCGGCCTGGGCGACCAGCGTCGCGGCGGCGGCGCCGGCAGGGCCGCCGCCGATCACGACGGTGTCGTAGCGATCACGCTGCAGGCTGCGTGCAGTCTGCGGCTCGGTGGACGAAGATGTGGTGGTCGATGGCGTCACGGTGGTCGATGGCGTCATGATGTTGGTCCTCCACAGAAAGCTTTCGCGCGGCGTTCACAGATCGATGCGCACGCCGCCCAAAACGTTGAAGCCGTTGGCTGGCAGCACGTTCGTGCCGCTGACGCCGCGGGTCTCGTAGTCCTCGTCGGTGAGGTTCTGCAGGAAGAGCTGCAGGCCCCACGGGCCGTTGGCGTTGTAGTCGAGGCTGAGGT
>JBCCOR010000446.1:0-4557 GCA_039025295.1 Acidobacteriota bacterium | reverse complement strand
CGCCGCCCGAGGCGACGCGATCGCGCTGCAGCTCACGAACCGTCATCGCGGGCCGGGCGCCGAGTTCTACCGCCTGCGCGTGGCGCGCGCCGTCTACACGACCGCGGCCGAGCTCGTGCTGCTCGCCGAGCAGAATGCCGACGACGGATCGCCCGCGGCCGATCCGCTCATCCAGCTGCGCCTGGAACCGCGCCCGTACCGCCTCGCGATCACCCAGGGCGGCGTGCGACGCACGGCGCCGTCGGGCTTCGAGCAGGCGGTGCCGGGCATCATCGTCATGTTTACGATGCTCGTGCTGCTGACCACCGGCACCCACAGCCTGACCGTCGAGCGCGAGCGCGGGCTGCTGCGCCGCCTGGCGGCAACGCCGATCGATCGCGGCGCCATCGTCGCGGGCAAATGGCTGGCGCTGCTGGCGCTCGGCGCGGTGCAGATCGGCGTGGGCATGGTGACCGGCGCGGTGCTGTTCGGCGTCGACTGGACCGACGGATGGCCGGCGCTGATGGCCGTACTCGGGGCCTGGGCGGCGTTCAACGCGGCTTTGACCGTGCTGCTCGCCAACGTCACCCAGTCGGCTGCCCAGGCCAGCTCGATCGGCGTCCTGATCACCATGCTGATGGCCGCGCTCGGCGGCTGCTGGTGGCCGATCGAAATCACGCCGTCGTGGATGCAGACCCTGTCGATGGCCCTGCCCGCCGGCTGGGCGATGGACGCCGTACATCGGGTGGTGAGCTTCGGCGACGGCGGCGCGGCGGTGCTGCCGCATCTCGCCGCGATGTCCGCCGCAGCGCTCCTCTGCGGGATCCTCGCCGCGCGCCGATTCCGCTTCGCGTGACGCGCGTTGTCCCCGGCGGGCACAAAAAGGGGGGCGACGATGTCGGATCGTCGCCCCCGGTATGTCGATCAGGGGTCGTGAGGATGGCTTCCGTGCGGCGGGCTGCAGCCACGTCGGGCGGCTGCGCAAACGTCAACAGCGGCGGGGCATCTTCACAACTTACCTGTACGGCGTCGTCGCAGACGCATTCGTTACAACCAAGCTTTGCGAACCCGGCTTGCGCAGCGCGCGGCCGAAGGGCAGAAGCGACATCGGCACCAGCTTGATGTGCTGCAGCGCGAAGGGAATGCCGATGATCGTGATCGCCAGGAAGAACGCGTGCACCAGATGGGTGAGCGCGATGCCCCAGCCGAACAGAAGCAGCCACAGGACGTTGAACCCCAGCCGCAGGCAGCTGTTGGCGTCCTCGAGCTCGACCGCCTCCTTGCCGAACGGCGCCAGCGTCGCCCAGCCGAGCTTGATGCTCTGGAGTCCGAAGGGAATGCCGATGATCGTCAGACAGAGAACCAGGCCGCCGAAAATATAGCCCAGGCCCGCGAGCAGACCGCCGAAGATGAGCCAGAGGATGTTGCCGAGAAGCGAGAGCATGGGGTCTCCTATGCCGTGATTCGAAAGCATCGCGCGCGGGGCGATGCACAGTCGACACTACGGCCGACGCTCGGCCGCCATTCGATGCGCGCTCCGATGGTCGTCTCGCAGCGGGCTATGATGGTTGCATGGTTTCCACGCAGCCCCTGCCGCCGCTGCCGGTCGACGCGCTGGCCGACGGACCGATGCCGGGCGTCGGCCCGGAGCCGCGCACGATCGGCCACTCGCGCGACGGACGGCCCCTGCACGGCCATCGCCTCGGCCGCGGTCCGCTGCGCGTCAGCCTGATCGCCGGCTGCCACGCTGACGAGCCTGTCGGCCCGGCGATGCTCGCGCGCCTCGTCGCCTGGCTCGCCGCGCGGCCCGACGACGATCCGCATCGCGCCGCAGTGAGCTGGTGGATCGTACCGCACGCCAATCCCGACGGGGCCGCGCGCAACGCAGCCTGGAGCGCGCGCACGATCGCCCTCGACGACGGCCGCGCCGGCTACGATCTCGCCGCCTACCTGCGCCACGTCGTGCGCGAAGCGCCCGGCGACGACGTTGAATTCGGCTTCCCGCGCGCATCCGACGACCGCGAGGCGCGGCCCGAGAACCGCGCCGTCGCCGACGTGCTGCGCGACGCGGCGCCGCTCGATCTGCACGCCAGCTTCCACGGCATGGCCTTCGCCGCCGGCCCGTGGTTCCTGCTCGATCGACGCTGGATCGACCGCACGGGCGATCTCCGCGACGCGCTGCGCGCGCGGGTCGCCGAGCGCGGCTACCGCTGCCACGACATCGATCGCCGGGGCGACAAGGGCTTCACCCGCATCGACGAGGGCTTCACCACCCGGCCGGCCGCCGACGCGATGATCGCCCACTTCCGCGCCCGCGGCGACGCGGCGACCGCCGCGCGCTTTCGCCCCAGCTCGATGGATGTCGCGCGCGCGCTCGGCGGCGATCCGCTGACGCTGGTCTCGGAGATGCCGCTCTTCCTGGCACCGCGCGCGTGGTACGACGACGCCGACGACGTGGTGCGGCCGGCGGCGCTCGCGCGCTTCAAGATCGCGGCGACGCGCGCCGCCCACGACGCGCCGGACGACGAGATGGCCGCGCGCGCGGTCGACGATCTGTGCGCCGCGGCCGGCGTCCGGCCCATGCCGCTGGCCGATCAGATGCGGTTTCAGCTCGCTTTCTTGGATCACGCGCTGCGCACCGTCGTCCGCGCGCGCGCAGCCGCACCCTGAGGCCGCACCGTGCCGTCCGCGCGCGACGCGCAGCATCACACCCTCACCGGCGCGAACCGGCGCGCCCGGCGCATGTGCGCGCTGTGCGGGCTCGTCTTCGCGCTGATCGCCCTGCGCGCCGACGCCCAGCCGGCCGATCCGGCGTCGTTCGACGATCAGGCGCGGATCGTCCTCGCCGCGCTCTTTCTGGCCGCCGGCCTTTTTCATCTGCAGCTCTACCGGCGACGCGCCAAACCCGACAGCGACGATCTGTGGTTCGCCCTGACGGCGATCGCATTCGGCCTCAACACCGCGCTGACCGCGCCGTGGTTCGTCGAGGTCCTGAGCGGACCGCTGCGGCTGCGGCTCATGGCCCTGACCGGCAACGCCGCCGCGGTCGCGCTCATCCAGTTCGTCTGGCCGCATCTCGGCCATCGCATCCCGCGCTGGCTGCGCCTCTACCAGGCGTCGCAGCTGGCGCTGCTCGTCGCCGCGGGCATCGCCCCCGGCAGCTGGCTGGCCGCGACCGAAAGCGCCCGCTTCATGTGGCTGCTGCCGCTGATCGCGGCCGCCATCGGCCAGATCGCGATCGACGCCCGGCGCGGGCGCACCGAGGCGCGCACGCTGGCGATCGGCGCCGCGCTCTTCGCCGGCGCGCAGGTGCACGAAATCGTCCGCCAGGCGTCCGGCGTCGGCCTCGACGTGTCGCTGCCCGCCTGGGGCTTCGGCTGCTTCCTGATGTCGATGGCGGTGTCGCTGACCAACCGCTTCTGCAGCGTGCACAACGAGCTCGATCATCTGCGCAGCGATCTCGAGGCCGAAATCGTCGTACGCACCGCCGAGCTGTCGGAAGCGACCGACGCCGCGCTCGCCGCCAGCCATGCGAAGAGCGAGTTCCTCGCCAACATGAGCCACGAGATCCGCACGCCGCTCAACGGCGTGATCGGCATGACCAGCCTGCTGCTCGGCACCGGGCTCGACGGCGCGCAGCGCGACTACGTCGAGACCGTGCGCCGCAGCGGCGAGACGCTGCTGACCGTGGTCAACGACATCCTCGACTTCTCGAAGATCGAAGCCGATGGACTCGAGTTGGAATCGCATCCCTACGACCTGCGCCACGTGATCGAGGACAGCCTCGACCTGGTCGCGCCGCAGGCGGCGCGCAAGGGCTTGAACCTCGCGTACCTCGTCCACTTCGACGTTCCGCGCACGCTGATCGGCGACGCCACCCGCAGCCGCCAGGTGCTGGTCAATCTGCTCAGCAACGCGGTCAAGTTCACCCACGCCGGCGAGGTCTTCGTCGAAGCGTCGCTCGGCGCGCCGCCCGACGCGCCCGACGCGCAACCCAGCGACGAGAGCGGCGACGAGAACGGCGACGGCGACAGCCCGGCGACGATGGTCCACGTCGCCGTGCGCGACACCGGCATCGGCATTCCGGCCGATCGCCTCGATCGCCTCTTCCAGCCGTTCAGCCAGGTCGACGCCTCGACCACCCGCGAGTACGGCGGCACCGGCCTCGGCCTGGCGATCAGCCGCCGCCTGATCGAACGCATGGGCGGCCAGCTGTGGGTCGACAGCGCAACTGGCCAGGGCTCGGTCTTCCACATCACCCTGCGCACCGACGTCGCGCCCGCGGACGCCGACGCGCCCGCGACCCTGACCCAGCGCGTCTTCCACCGCAGCCTGGCCGACTTCCATCTGCTGATCGTCGACGACAACGCCACCAACCGGCGGATTCTGACCCTCTACGCGCAGCGCTGGGGCCTGCATCCGCGCGCCGTGGCGTCGAGCGACGAGGCGCTCGACTGGCTGCGCACCGACGAGCCGGTCGACGCCCTGATCGTCGACATGCAGATGCCCGGCATCGACGGCCTGGCGCTCGCGAAAGCCGTGCACGCGCTGGCGCGACCGACGCCGCCGATCGTGCTG
>JBCCOR010000445.1:0-4568 GCA_039025295.1 Acidobacteriota bacterium | reverse complement strand
GTCCGGGTCGAGGACTTCTCGAAGATCATGCCGAGGGTCTTGCCCGCGAGCGCGGCGTGGAAGCGCTCGGGATGGGCTTTGACCTCGGCCGTCAGCCGAAACAGGCCCTGCAGCCAGTCGGCGTCGAAGTCGTGGACGGAAATGAAGTGGCGAGGCGCGGGCGAGGAAGAAGTCGCGGACATGCTCGGAAATCCTCCGGGAGGTGATCGACGGCAGCGGCATGCTGCCGACGCGGTGGGGCGCGGCGCTGCGGACGAACGCCGCGGTTGGGGGATCGCAAAGAGAGATCGACGCGGTCGACGGACCGCTCAGCCGTCGAGCGGATCGCGCAGCAGCGGCATGGTCATGCAGCGCGGGCCGCCGCGCGCGCGCGACAGCTCGTTGTCGCGCAGGCTGATGACCGTCGGCCCCTTGCCGAGCACGGGCTCGGAGCCGTCGAGCACCTGCTCGACCTGCAGCACGCGCCAGCCGCGCTGGCGCAGCGCCTCGACCGTGAGCCGATTGCGCCGGTAGAGCAGGATCACGCCCGGCGCGATCGCGAACGCGTTGGCGCCGTCGGTCCACTGCTCGCGCTGCTGCTCGATGATCGCCCGGCTGCCGCCGCAGGGCACCAGCTCGATCGGCATGCCGAGTTCGTCGAGCGCGTCGGGCAGGCTCGGGCACGCGGTGTAGTGCAGCTCGGACGCCGCCAGATCGATGCGGTAGACGTGGCCGGTTTCGGCGCCGCCGCGCTCGATCACCGGCAGATAGGCGAGGCACAGGCCGCGATCGATGAAGGTGAACACCGTGTCGAGATGCATGTAGCTGCGCTGCGGCGGCAGCTCGACCACGATCAGGTGGCGGAACGCGGTGCCGCTGGCGCGCAGCGCGTTGGCCAGGGCCTCGACGCCCCAGCGGTTGGTGCGCACGCTCAGGCCGACGAGCAGGATCTCGTCGCTCACCACCAGCACGTCGCCGCCCTCGAGGGTCGGGCGGTTGATCGGATCTTGGAAGGCCGGCATCTCGAAGCGCAGGAAGTCGGCCATGCCGCTCAGCGCGGGATGCCGGAACGCGATCTGCGACAGCAGCGGTTCGCGATCGCGCGCCTCGGTCGCCATCGCCGACACCAGCACGTGCTCGCCGACGACCACCTGCGGATCGCGCTGGAAGAAGTAGTTGGCGAGCGGCGTCAGCCGGTAGAAGCTCTCCATGCGCCGCAGCGAGCCGGCGGGCGCCGGATCGGCGGCGCGCACGCCGGTGATCAGCGCGCTGGCCAGCTCTTCGGGACTGAGCGTGCGCAGATGCGTGACCATCGCGTCGTCGACGTGGCGCTGTTCGCGCAGCGCCTCGAACAGCGGTTCGCGCTCGGCGTCGTCGGCCATCAGGTCGGCGAGCAGGGTCTGGGGATCGATCACCTCGACGCCGGCGGCTTCGAGCACCCGACGAAACGCGGCGTGCTCGCGCCGCGCCTGATCGCCGTAGAGGATGTCGTCGAAAAGCAGACGCTCCATCATCGACGGCACCATCCAATCGATCTCGGCGCCCGGTCGATGGACCAGCACGCGCCGCAGGCGCCCGATCTCCGACGCGACCTCGACCGCCGTGGTCTCACCGGTCGCGAACGCGCTCTCGCCGGAGGAAGGAAGATCGGACAGGTCGTCTTCGGGGGCGAAGGCGTCGGCGGACATGATGGCTGGCTCCTCGGCGTGTCAAGGCGATTCCCGCGGCGCGCAGAACCGCATGCGGCGGCGACGTCAGGGCTTTGGGGCGCGCGGCGGACGGAAGAAAAGCGTGCGCATGCTAGCAGAGGCCCGCAGCCGGCAACAGCGCGGCCGCGCAAGATGCGGCCCTTCCGCGCCTGGGGTACACTGCCGAGCGCGATCGCCGGTCGCCGGTCTCGACGCCGGCGGCTCCACGCTCAACGACCGCAGCGCACGACCATGACCGCTTCGTCCGACCATCCGCAAAATCCGCTGCATGAGCGCTACGCCTCGCGCGACATGGCGGCGCTCTTCACCGCCCGCCATCGCTTCCGCACCTGGCGCCAGCTGTGGCTGGCACTCGCCACCTGCCAGCACGAGCTCGGCCTCGGCATCGACGCCGATCAGCTGGCGGCCCTGCGCCGCGCCCAGGACGACATCGATCTCGAGCGCGTGGCCGTGCTCGAGCGCGAGACGCGTCACGACGTGGTCGCGCATCTGCGCCACTACGCCGAGCGCGCGGGCGAGGCCGGCGGCGTGCTGCATCTGGGCGCGACCAGCGCGTTCGTCACCGACAACACCGACGCGCTGATCCTGCGCGACGCCCTCGATCTGCTGCTCAGGCGCGCCGCGGGCGTGGCCCAGGCGCTGATCGACTTCGCCGCGCGCGAGCGCGCGCGTCCGTGCCTCGCCTACACCCACTTCCAGCCCGCGCAGCTGACCACGGTCGGCAAGCGCGCGTGCCTGTGGCTGCAAGACGTCGTCGACGATCTCGTGCATCTGCGCCGCATGCGCGCCGATCTGCGCTGCCGCGGCGTGCAGGGCACCACCGGCACGCAGGCCAGCTACATGACCCTCTTCGACGACCGCCACGATCAGGTGGTCGCGCTCAACCTGCGCTTCGCCGAGCACATCGGCCTGCCGGCCTTCCCGATCACCGGCCAGACCTATCCGCGCAAGCAGGACAGCCGACTGCTGGCGGTCTTCGCCGGCATCGCCGAGACGGCGCACAAGTTCGGCACCGATCTGCGCCTGTTGCAGGGCGTCGGCGAGCTCGCCGAGCCGGTCGGCAGCGCCCAGGTAGGCTCGTCGGCGATGGCCTACAAGCGCAATCCGATCCGCGCCGAGCGCCTCTGCGGCCTGGCCCGCCGGCTGCTCACCGACAGCCTCAACGGTCCGCTCAACGCCGGCACCCAGTGGCTCGAGCGCAGCCTCGACGACTCGGCCAACCGCCGGCTGGTGCTCGCCGACGCCTGCCTCACCGCCGACGCCGTGCTCAACCTGATGGCCGGCATCGCCGAGGGCATGACCGTGCGCGCGGCCTCGACCGCCGCGCGCGTCGAGCGCGAGCTGCCGTTCATGGCCACCGAGACCATCCTGATGGAGGCCGTGCGCCGCGGCGGCGATCGCCAGGTGCTGCACGAGCGCCTGCGCGAGCACAGCCTGGCGGCACAGGAGGCGATCGAGAACGGCGATGCCAATCCGCTGGTCGCCACGGTCGCCGCCGACGAGTCGTTTCGCCTGTCGCGCGCGGAGATCGACGCGCGCCTCGATCCGCAGCGCTTCACCGGCCGCTCGGCGCAGCAGGTCGAGGATTTCCTCGATCAGGTCGCCCGGCCGGCGCTGGCCGACGCCGAGATCGTCACGGCGGAGGCGCCGCGGGTGTGAAACGTCGAGGCTGCGCGCCGCGATCCGGTCGCCCGCTGACGACGGCCCACGTCCACTCGGGCGCGGTGCTCGTCGCGCTGCTGCTGATGCTCGTGCTCGAGGGCTGCAGCGGTCAGACCTACACGCGCCCGACCGGCGATCTCGGCGAGGTGCAGCGCGGCGCCGCCTCGTGGTACGGCAAGAAATTCCACGGCCGCCCGACCGCCAGCGGCGAAATCTACGACATGTACGGCCTGAGCGCGGCGCATCGCACGCTGCCGCTCGGCACGGTGGTCGAGGTCACCCACGTCGGCAACAGCCGGCGGGTGACGGTCGAGATCAACGATCGCGGCCCGTTCGTCGGCCGGCGCATCATCGATCTCTCCTACGGCGCCGCCCGCAAGCTGCGCATGGTCGACGAAGGCGTGGCCCAGGTCGAGGTGCGGGTGGTCAAGACCGCCGCGCGCTCGCTGGTCAACGCGTCGACCAGCCCGCTGCGGCGCTACACCGTGCAGGTCGGCTCCTACCGCGACGTCGCCAACGCCGAGCGCCTGCGCGCGGAGCTCGCACGCAGCCACGCGCAGGTGCGCATCCAGGCCATCGACGGCTGGCACCGCGTCCAGGTCGGGCTCTACAAGAAGCGCAAGGACGCCGAGTCGCTGCGCAGGCGCCTGCGCAGGCAGGGCATCCAGGGCTACGTGGTCGGCATTTGAGCGCGCCGGACGATTCTCCGCGCGGGTCGGCGTGGCCGCGACGCCTCGGCCTGCTGGCGGCGGCGGCGGTCGCCCTCGTGCTTTTTGCCCGCGCCGCCGCGCTGGCGGTGCACGGCGCCTACAGCCTCGACGAATACCAGTACGCCCACGGCGCCTGGCTGATCGCGCGCGGTCAGGTCATCTTCCGCGATTTCTTCGAGCATCACTTCCCGCTGCTCCATCAGCTGCTGGCGCTGGTCTGGCTGGGGCTCGACGACGATCCGGCCCATCTCGCCCTGCTCCGGCTGACCACGGTGCCGGTCATCTTGCTGACCCTGTGGGCCGGCTGGCAGCTCAACCGGCGCTTCGCCGGCGCGTGGGCGATCGTGACGCTGCCGGCGATTCTGGCGCTGCCGACCTACGTGCTGATGGCCACCCAGCTGCGCCCCGATCCGCTCGCGGCGGCGCTCTTCCTGGCCGCGCTCGCCCTGGTCGCACGCGCGCACGCGCGGCGCGCGGCCGGCGCGTCCGCGCGCGCAGCCGCGGCCGG
>JBCCOR010000444.1:0-4573 GCA_039025295.1 Acidobacteriota bacterium | reverse complement strand
GCGCCTGATCGCCCTGGTGGCCGCGATCGTGCTGCCCGGCGCGGCGTGGCTCGCGCTGCGCCGCGGCGACGACGGGCGCGGACTCGGTCCGCTGCGGCCGGCCGCCGCGGTCACGATCGGCGCGGCGCTGTGGATCGGTCTGCTCTTCGCGCTCGCGCTCGTCGGCCAGCTGCGTCCCGCGGTGCTGACGAGCACCGCCGCGCTCGCTGCCGCCGCCAGCGGACTCGTCCTGCTCGCGCGGCGGCGCGCCGCGGCCGCTGACAAGACCGGCAACGAAGCCGAGACCGACGTTGACCCCGCCGGCTGGCGCCCGTGGCGGTTCGCCGGACTGCTGCTCGTACCGCTCTTCGCCACGCCGTTCATTTACGCCCTGACGCCGATCGCCTCGTGGGACGCGCAGGTCTACCATCTGCGCCTGCCGCTGCACTTCCTCGAGATGGGCGGCTTCGCCGACGTGCGCTTCAGCGTCTACGCCCTGTGGCCACTCAACGGCCAGCTGCTCTACGCGCTGGCGCTCGCGCTCGACGATTTCGTGCTCGCCAAGCTGCTGCACGGCGCCGCCGGCGTCGGCGTCGCGCTGCTCCTGCTGCGCGCCGTGACGATGGCCACGCCGCCGGCAGCCGCGCCGATGCCAGCAGCCGCCGGCGGCCTGCTCGCTGCCGGGCTCTTCCTCGGCAATCCGGTGGTGCTCTACGAGCTGCGCGTCGCCTACGTCGATCTCTTCGTCGCCGGCCTCTTCGGCGTCGCCGCGCTCGCCCTGCACGCGGCGCTCGAGCGCGGACGCGACGCGGACGCCGGCGCCGACGATCTGCGCAAGCCGCTCGCGCTCGCCGGGCTGGCAATGGGCCTGCTCGGCGGCGCCAAGATCAACGGCGGGGTCTCGACCGTCGTCCTGCTCGTCGGCTTCGCGCTCGCCGGCGGACTGCGCTCGGCCGCGCTGCGGCGCGCGTTCGCGACCCGCTGCCTGCCGCTCGCCCTCCTGCTGCCGCTGCCATGGTTCGCGCGCGCGGCCTGGGAAACCGGCAATCCGGTCTATCCCTTCCTCGTCGGCGGTCCCGACTGGACGGCCGAGCTCGGCGCACGCTTCGCGCGCTGGCAGCGCGACGAGATCGGCATGGGCCGCGCGCTGCGCGATCATCTGCTGCTGCCGTGGCGGGTGATCGTCGCCGGCGGCGAAGGCTACGCGCGCTTCGACGGCGCGCTCGGCCGCGCCTGGCTGCTCGCCCTGCCGCTCGCCGCGCTCGGTATGCGACCGCGCGCATCAGCATCGGCCGACGCTGCGGCGCGCTTCGTCCGCCGCGCGCTCGGCCTCGGCGCGCTCAGCTTCGTGGCGTGGGCGACCGCGTCGCAGCAGATGCGCTTCCTCATTCCCGCGCTCGTGCCGCTGGCCGCGGCCGCGGGCGTGAGCGCCGCCCAGCTGGTGCGCGACGCGGCGCGGCGCGCATCCGCTGCCGCCGCCGCCGCCCTCGCGATGGTCGTCGGCCTCGCTGGTCTGGGCGTCGCCGCGCACGCGCAGCAGCCGCTGTGGGCGCCCGCCGCGCGCACCCTCGCGGTCTACCAGCGCGACGGCGCGCGCTTGCGCCAGGAGGACCCGCGCATCCTGGGCCGCGCGCCGGTCTTCCACTGGATCGACGATCGGCTTCCGGCCGGCGCCCATCTGCTGCTGCTCAACACCAACCAGGGCTTCTTCGCGCCCCGGCCGTGGCTCGCCGACAGCTTCTTCGAGGCGTCGCAGATCGCGGCCTATCTGCGCGGCGCGCTGCCCGACGATCCGGCGCCGGGCCGGGTCGACGTCGCCGCCGTCGAGCTGCGCCTGGCCGCGCTCGGCGTCGACCATCTCGTGATCGAAAACCGCGCGTGGGACGATCTCGTCTATCCCGCCGCGCTCACCGCGCTCGTGCGCGATCCCGGGCGCGCCCGCGTCGTCCACCGCACCGCCGACGGCCGCTTCACGGTCGTCGCGCTGCGCTGGGCGAACGCCTCTGCCCCCCAACCGCCGAATCCGCCGTCATGAACCGAAACGATCCAGGCCGTCCGCGTCTCGACCCGCGACTCGTGCGCGATCTCAGCGTCCCCGCCACCGGCGACGATCCCCTTCCCGACGCCAGCCCGTGGCTGCACGGTCTCGCCGGCTGGCTCGTCCCGCTCGCCCTGGCGCTGCTGTTCGCGCTCCTCGCCGCGCCCCAGCTCGACCGCTACAACGTCACGTGGGACGAAGCCCTGGGCGATTTCTTCTACGGCGAGCGCTATCTCTCGTTCGTCCTCAGCGGCGGCGACGCGCGCTACATCGACTTCGCGAGCGACGTCCATCCGTATCCGCCCGAGCGCGTCCCCGACCTCAGCGGCTCGTACTTCCGCAAGCGTCCGTGGGAGTACTACCCGTTCGCCAACACGTTCGCGGCGGCGACGGCGGGCGTGACCGCGCGCACCTTCGGCTGGTTCGACGTCTTCGACGGCTACCACGCCGCCAACCTCGGCTTCGCCGCGCTCCTGATCGTCGTCCTCTACCGCTTCGTCGGCCGCGCCTACGGCGCGTCGGCGGCGCTGGTGGCGATCGGGCTGCTCTTCACCGCACCGCGCATCGTTTGCCACATGATGGCCAACATCAAAGATTTCCCGCTGATGGCGCTCTTCACCTGGGCGCTGGTGGCGTGGCTGCGCGCCTACGAGCGCGGCTCGGTGCGCGGGCTGCTGCTCGCCGGCGTGGTGCTCGGGCTGTCGCTGGCGACCAAGGCCAACACGCTCTTTCTGCCGTTCATCGTCGGCGGCGTGATCGCGGTCGATCTCGTGCGCAGCCGGCTCGACGGCCGGCGCGACGTGCCCGAGGCGTGGCAAGGTCGCCTCGGCGCGCTCGTCGGCGCGACCATCGCCTGGGGCCTGACCGGGGTCGCGACCATGGTCGCGCTGTGGCCGTATCTGTGGGCCGATCCGATCGGCCGCTTCGGCGAGCACATCCGCTACATCGGCTTTCGCGCCAAGGACATGGCGCCGGGCAGCGCCGCCGACGCCCTCGAGGCGGTCGCGCTGACCACGCCGCCGGTGTTTCTCGTGCTGGTCGCCGTCGGCCTGGTGCCGACCCTGCGCCGACTGCTCGCCGGCGAGCGCGTCGCCCGGCTGCTGGTGATCTGGACGCTGGTCGTCATCGGCCGCCTCTATCTGCCGGGCGCGATCAACTTCGACGGCGTCCGCCACTTCCTGGAGCTCGTCCCGGCGCTGGCCGCGATCGCCGGCCTCGGCGCGGTCGCGCTCGCGCGCTGGATCGCGCGCCGCCTACCCGACGGCCGCGCCGCCGATGCGCCGCCGAAGCCCGGCGCGCGCACCGCGGCGCAGCGGCGCACTGCGGCGATCGTGCTCGGCCTGCTGCTCGTGCCCGGTGCGTGGGTGACGGTCGCGTCGCATCCGTTCCAGATCGCCTACTGGAATGTCCTCGCCGGCGGCCTGCCGGGCGCCTACGCCGATCGTCAGCCGCAGGCCGGCGACTACTGGGGCATGAGCTACCGCCTCGGGCTGGAATGGCTCGCCGAAAACGCCGAGCGCGACGCGCTGCTCGCCGTGCCGGTGGTCGAGCACGCCGTGCGCCTGGTGGCGCAGACCCGCCTGCGCGACGACATCACTCTGCTGCCGCTGACGACGCCCTACCATCCGCGCATCGCGCCCGAGCGGCTCGAGTGGATGCGCCGCGACAGCCTGCGCCGGCCGACCTACCTGATGTTCGTTCCGCGCTGGGACTGGGGCAACGCGCTGATGCACGACGCCGCCGCCCATCTCGAGCCGCTGCGCGTGTGGTCGTACGAGGGCGCGCCGGTCCTGGCGATCTACCGCTACCAGCCGCCGCCCGACTGGCAACCCGATCCGCGCATCCCCGATCCGCCGTCGGGCTGATCGGCGTTTATTTTTCCAAAAATCCTGCTTCTGACTTTGGGATTTGGCCGCGCCGAACCGTTTAGTTGAGTGAGGGGTACACATCGCCGATCGCGCGATGGATGTCTTTCTCGATCAACGGAAACGGATGAGGTGAGTGATGCTGCAGGGATTCCGCGCGCTGTGCGCGCAGTTTGGGCTGTTTGTTTTCTTCGCATGGGTGGGCGCGGCGGTCGCGCTCGCGCGGTGCGCGACCGCACAGGACGCCGTCGTGCAGGGCGATGCGATCTTCGCCGACGGCTTCGAGTCGGCGACGTCGATGGCGTGGCGCGAGACGGTGCCGGCGGTGGAACTGCGCGTGATCGCACCGCTGCCGGGCGCGCGGGTCAACGACGCGCGCGCGCCGCTGGTGCTCGACGCGACGACGATCACGGGCGTCGCGGTCGACGTCGCATCGATCGCGATCGCGTACGACGACGGGGAGCCGCTGGCCGCGGCGTGCGTCGTCGAGGCCGACGGTCGCACGTTCACCTGCGCGCCCGACGCCGACTACGCCGAGGGGCCGGTCGCGCTGTCTGCGCGCGCGTTCGATCTGCTCGGCCGTCCGTCGCGCGACGTCGCGGCGACGTTCACGGTCGACGTCACGCCGCCCGAGATCGCGGTGACAAGCCCGATCGACGGTCTGCGCACGCGCGACGACGCGGTCGTCGTC
>JBCCOR010000443.1:0-4578 GCA_039025295.1 Acidobacteriota bacterium | reverse complement strand
GGCATCCGCAACCAGTGCGAGGCGCTCGAGCGCGCCGCTGCGCCGCGCCTGACCGAAGAGCTGCTCGGCCTGCTGCGCAGTGGCCACGCCGACGTGTCGTTCGACTGGATGCGCGAGCTCGGCATGCTCGACGTGCTGCTGCCCGAGCTCGACGCCGTCGCCGACGACCCGGATGCGGCCGACGGGTTCGGCGATCTGCTGCGCGTGATCGATCATCTGCCGGCCAAGACCCGCCGCGGCGTGCCCGACGCCGTGCTGCTGGCTGCGGTGCTGCTGCCCGAGGTCATGGCGCGCCGCTTCGACGCCGAAGCGATCACCCGTCGCACCATGCCGATCAGCGTGTTTCGCGACATGGCGCTCGACGTGGTGGAAGGGTTCTTGGAGCGCTTCGCGCTGGCCAACCACAAGAAAACCAGCGTGCTGCACGTGTACGAGCAATTCCATCGCCTGTGCACCGCCCGCCCCGACGACCGCCGGGCGCGTCAGATCGCGCGCAAGCGCCACTTCACCGAGGCGCTGACCCTGCTCGAATGGCTGTGCACCGCCACCGGCGATGCGCTCCAGCTGCTCGACGCGTGGCGCAACCTCGCCGTGCTGGTGCCGCCCGAGTCGAGCGCTGAGCGCAGCCGCGGAGACGGCGGCGGACGCCGGCCGTCGTCGCGCCGCCGCCGCCGCCGCGCGCCGCGCCGCTGAGCCGGAGATGCCATCCGAATCCCGGTGACGCGCGAAATCTTCGGTAGCCCCTGCGCCGCTCCGTTCACTGCCATGCCGCGCGCCGCTGCCATGATCGACTTTCGCCGTGACCTCACCCGCTGCTCTCCCGCTCGCGCGCCGCAGCGCATAAGATGGGAACCGAACAGTGTCTTCACGCGCGGCAATCCGCGCTCGGTTTCCTTCCTGCGCGCCCGTCCGTCGGGCGTCCACGGCTGCAACCCCGCCGGCGCGCCCGCTCTCGCTGGCCTCCCGACCGCTTCGAGGTAGTTTTCCCATGGCATGGCTCTTCGCGTTCTACCGCTCGCAACTGGGCAAAAAAGCGATCATGGCTGTCACCGGCTTCATGCTCTTTGGCTTTGTGCTAGGGCACATGATCGGCAATTTGAAGCTGTACCAGGGCGCGGAGAAACTCAACGACTATGCCGAATTCCTGCGCAACCTCGGCGCGCCGGTTTTCGGTCCGTACGAAGCGCTCTGGATTGCCCGCATCGGCCTGCTGGCAGCGGTGGGTCTGCACATCCTGATGGCCTATCAGCTCACCCAGCTCAACCGTCGTGCCCGTCCGCAGGCCTACGCCAAAAAGGTGCCGCAGAAGTCGACTTATGCATCGCGCACGATGCGCTGGGGCGGCATCATCATCGTGCTGTTCATCGTCTACCACCTGCTGCACTTCACGACCGGCACGGTGCACAGCGACTTCATCAAGTACGACGTCTACCACAACGTGGTGACCGGCTTTCAGAACCCGCTGATCAGCGCGTTTTACATCGTGGCCAACCTGGCGCTCGGTTTCCACCTCTACCACGGCCTCTGGAGCATGGTGCATTCGCTCGGCCTGAGCGGTCCGCGCGTCGATCCGCTGCGCGAGAAAGCCGCGGTCGCGTTCGCCGTGATCATCACCGCCGCCAACATCTCGTTCCCCGTGTCCGTGCTGACGGGGATCGTCACCCTTTCTGGTTAAGGAGCCGAAGATGGAGCTCGACGCCAAGATTCCCAGCGGACCGATCGAGAAGAAATGGGAAAAGGCCCGCTTTGATCTCAAGCTGGTCAATCCGGCCAACAAACGCAAGTTCAACATCATCGTCGTCGGCACCGGCCTGGCGGGCGCTTCAGCGGCCGCGACCCTGGGCGAGCTGGGCTACCACGTGCGCGCTTTCTGCTACCAGGACAGCGCCCGACGCGCCCACAGCATCGCGGCCCAGGGCGGCATCAACGCGGCCAAGAACTATCAGAACGACGGCGACAGCATCTACCGGCTGTTCTACGACACCGTCAAGGGCGGCGACTACCGTTCGCGCGAGGCCAACGTCTATCGCCTGGCGCAGGTGAGCGTGAGCATCATCGACCAGTGCGCCGCGCAGGGTGTGCCCTTTGCCCGCGAGTACGGCGGCATGCTCGACAACCGATCGTTCGGCGGCGCGCAGGTGTCGCGCACGTTCTACGCGCGCGGCCAGACCGGTCAGCAGCTGCTGCTCGGCGCGTATCAGGCGCTGCAGCGCCAGGTGAGCGCCGGTCAGGTGACGCTGCACACGCGCAACGAGATGCTCGACGTCGTGACCGTCGACGGACGCGCGCGCGGCGTCATCACGCGCGACATGAGCACCGGCGCGATCGAGCGCTACGCGGCCGACGCGGTGGTGCTGGCGACCGGCGGCTACGGCAACGTGTTCTATTTGTCGACCAACGCCAAGGGCTGCAACGTGACGGCGGCGTGGCGCGCGCACCGTCGCGGCGCGCTCTTCGCCAACCCGTGCTACACGCAGATCCATCCGACCTGTATCCCGGTGTCGGGCGACTACCAGTCGAAGCTCACGCTGATGAGCGAGTCGCTGCGCAACGACGGCCGCATCTGGGTGCCGCTGCGCAAGGACGACAAGCGCGCGCCGGGTGACATCCCCGAGGGCGAGCGCGACTACTACCTCGAGCGCAAATACCCGGCCTTCGGCAACCTCGTGCCGCGCGACGTCGCGTCGCGCAACGCCAAGGACGTCTGCGACGACGGCCGCGGCGTCGGTCCGTCGGGCCTGGGCGTCTATCTCGACTTCGCCGACGCGATCGGCCGCGCGGGCGAGGACAAGATCAAAGAGCGCTACGGCAATCTCTTCCACATGTACGAGAAGATCACCGGCGAGAACCCCTACCAGGTTCCGATGAAGATCTACCCCGCGGTGCACTACACCATGGGCGGCCTCT
Source organism: Acidobacteriota bacterium (assembly GCA_039025295.1). GTDB lineage: Bacteria > Acidobacteriota > Thermoanaerobaculia > Multivoradales > J023 > JBCCOR01. Next base: position 1,671 of record JBCCOR010000443.1, on the reverse strand, counting down.
GGGTCGACTACAACCTGATGACCAACGTTCCGGGGCTCTACGCGATCGGCGAAGCCAACTTCTCCGACCACGGCGCCAACCGTCTGGGCGCGAGCGCGCTCATGCAGGGCTTGGCCGACGGCTACTTCGTGCTGCCCTACACGATCGGCGACGATCTTGCCCACCGCATGGGTGACGAGAAGATCGGCACTGATCACGCCGCCTTCGACGACGCTGAAGCCGAGGTGCGCGGCCGCATCGACGGGCTGCTCTCGGCCCGCGGCAGCCGCACGGTCGACGATTTCCACCGCCAGCTGGGCCGTATGGTCTGGGACCACTGCGGCATGGCGCGCTCGTCGAGTGGTCTCGAGCAGGCGCTCGACGACGTCCAGACGCTGCGCGAGGAATACCATCGCGACGTCAAGGTGCTCGGCAGCGCCGACACCGTCAACCAGAGCCTCGAGAAGGCCGGCCGCGTGGCCGACTTCTTCGAGCTGGCCGAGTTGATGTTCCGCGACGCCCTGGTGCGCGACGAGTCGTGCGGCGGCCACTTCCGGGTCGAGCATCAGACGCCCGAGGGTGAGGCCAAGCGCGACGACGAGAATTTCAGCCACGTCTCGGCCTGGCAGTTCAACGGCGTCGGCGAAGCTTCGACCGAGCATCGTGAAGCCCTCGACTTCGAATACGTCAAGCTGACCCAGCGCAGCTATAAATAAGGAGGCCGTCGATGAATCTCACCCTCTACGTCTGGCGCCAGTCGGGTCCGGATGACAACGGCCGCATGGTCAAGTACGACGCTCCGGGCGTCAGCCCAGACATGTCGTTTCTCGAGATGCTCGACGTCATCAACGAAGGGCTGATCAGCCGCGACGAAGAACCGATCACCTTCGATCATGACTGCCGCGAAGGCATCTGCGGCTCGTGCGGCATGATGATCAACGGCGTGGCCCACGGCCCGCAGGCGGGTACCACCGCCTGCCAGCTCCACATGCGCCAGTTCAGCGACGGCGACACGATCTACATCGAGCCATGGCGGGCGACCGCGTTCCCGGTGATCAAGGATCTGATGGTCGATCGCGGTGCCTTCGATCGCATCATCCAGGCCGGCGGCTACGTGTCGGTCAACACCGGCAGCGCGCCCGACGCCAACGAGATTCCGGTGCCGAAGCCCGACGCCGATGCCGCCTTCATGGCGGCGGCGTGCATCGGCTGCGGTGCGTGCGTGGCCGCATGTCCGAACGGCGCGGCGCAGCTCTTCACTTCGGCCAAGGTCAGCCATCTCGGCCATCTGCCGCAGGGGCAGCCCGAGCGGCTGTCGCGCGTGGCGAACATGGTTGCGCAGATGGAGGCCGAGGCGTTCGGCTCGTGCACCAACCATCGCGAGTGCGAGGCGGTGTGCCCCAAGGAGATCGGCGTCGAGAACATTGCGCAGCTCAACCGCGACTACCTGCGCGCGCAGCTGACCGGCGCGAGCACGGTCTGAGCCGCACGCAATCCGGTGCCGCGCAAGCGGCCCATGAGAGCGGGCGAAGCGACGCGATCGCTTCGCCCGCTTCTACGTTCAGGCCACCTTCATGGCACAGGATGCTAACTGTACGTTGACGGCCTCTTTTATCGGTCAATACTCCAGTTCTGGAACGTCGCCATTTGGTAAACCCTCTCTGGAAGCCTCTGTTAAAACCTCTATGGAAT
>JBCCOR010000442.1:0-4582 GCA_039025295.1 Acidobacteriota bacterium | reverse complement strand
CCTGCGACGCGAGGGCTATCGGGTGATCCTGGTGAATTCCAATCCGGCGACGATCATGACCGATCCCGAATTCGCCGACGCCACCTACATCGAGCCGCTCGAGCCCGACACCGTCGCGCGCATCCTCGCGCGCGAGCGACCCGACGCGGTGCTGCCGACGGTCGGCGGCCAGACCGCGATCAACCTGGCGCTGGCCCTGTGCGATCGCAATCTGCTCTTCGACGACGGCCGCCCCGAGGAGACCGCCGGTGCGGTCGAGCTGCTCGGCGCGCGCGCCGAGGCGCTGCGCCTGGGCGAGGACCGCCTGCGCTTCAAGGACGCGATGCTCGAGATCGGCCTCGACGTGCCGCGCTCGGGCTACGCCGACAGCCTGACGTCGGCGCGGGCGATCGTCGCCGACATCGGCTATCCGGTGATCCTGCGGCCGAGCTTCACCCTCGGCGGCGAGGGCGGCGGCATCATCTACGACGAGGCGTCGTTCGACGCCATGATCCGCGCCGCGCTCGACGCCAGCCCGGTCGGCCGGGTGCTGATGGAGCAGTCGGTGCTCGGCTGGAAGGAATACGAGCTCGAGGTGATCCGCGATCTGCGCGACAACGCGATCGTCATCTGTTCCGTCGAGAACGTCGACGCGATGGGCGTCCACACCGGCGACTCGATCACCGTCGCGCCGCAGCAGACGCTCTCCGACCGCGAGTACCAGGCGATGCGCGACGACGGCTTCCGCGTCATCCGCCGGGTCGGCGTCGCGACCGGCGGTTCGAACATCCAGTTCGCGGTCGATCCGGCGACGGGCCGTCGCGTGGTGATCGAGATGAACCCGCGCGTCTCGCGCAGCTCGGCGCTGGCGTCGAAGGCGACCGGCTTCCCGATCGCCAAGGTCGCGGCGCTCCTGGCGGTGGGCTACACCCTCGACGAGATTCCCAACGACATCACCGGCACGACGATGGCAGCGTTCGAGCCGAGCCTCGACTACGCCGTGGTCAAGGTGCCGCGCTGGGCGTTCGAGAAATTCCCCGAGAGTCCGCTCGGGACGTCGATGCAGTCGGTCGGCGAGGTCATGGCGCTCGGCGGTACCTTCAGCGAGGCGCTCCTGAAGGCGCTGACGGCGCTCGAGCTCGACGGCACCCTGGCCGCGCGCGAGGCGCGCATCGCGGCCGATCCCGAGCTGCTGCGCCGCCGGCTCGAGACGCCCAACTGGGAGCGCCTGTTCGCCATCTTCGCCGCCTTCCGCGCCGGCTGGACGGTCGATCGGCTGCACGCGACGACCCACGTCGATCCGTGGTTCCTGCGCGAGATCGCGGCGATCGTCGCGCGCGAGACCGCGCTCGAAGCCTGCGACGATCTCGCCGCGCTGCCGGCGCACGAACTGCGCGCGGCCAAGGAAATGGGCATGAGCGACAACCTGATCGCGCGCCTCATCGGCGCGGAGGTCGCCGACGTGCGCGCGCGCGTCGAGGCGATCGACGCGCGCCCGGTCTTCAAGCGCGTCGACACCTGCGCCGCCGAGTTCCCGGCGCGCACGCCCTATCTCTATGCCACGCACGGCGACGAGGACGAGGCCGAGCCGAGCGACCGCCGCAAGGTGATCATCCTCGGCTCGGGCCCGAACCGCATCGGCCAGGGCATCGAGTTCGACTACTGCTGCGTCCACGCGGCCTTCGCCCTGCGCGAGGCCGGCTACGAGACGGTGATGATCAACTGCAATCCCGAGACCGTCTCGACTGACTACGACACGGCCGATCGGCTGTACTTCGAGCCCTTGACGCTCGAGCGCGTCCTCGACGTCGTCGCGCGCGAGCAGGAAGCGGGCGCGCTGCTGGGCGTGATCGTCCAGCTCGGCGGCCAGACGCCCCTGAAGCTGGCGCGCGGCCTCGAGGCTGCGGGCGTGCCGATCCTGGGCACCTCGCCCGACGCGATCGACCTCGCCGAGGACCGCGAGCGCTTCGGCGCGCTGCTGCGCGAGGAGGGCATCCTGCAGCCGCCCGCGGGCATGGCGTCGTCGCTCGACGAGGCCGTGGCCGTCGCGGACCGCATCGGCTATCCGCTGATCGTCCGCCCGAGCTACGTCCTGGGCGGCCGGGCGATGGCGATCTGCCACGACGCGGCGATGCTTGAGCGCTTCGTCGGCGAGGCGGCGGCGGTGTCGGCGGGTCAGCCGGTCCTGCTCGATCGTTTCTTGGAGGACGCCTTCGAGCTCGACGTCGACGTCCTGGCGGACGGCCACGACGCGGTCGTCTGCGGCATTTTGCAGCACATCGAAGAGGCCGGCATCCACTCCGGCGACTCCGCGGCGGTTTTGCCGCCGTACCGCGTGGGCCCGTTCGATCTCGACCAGATGCGCGACATCGCCCGCCGCCTGGCGCTGCGCCTGGGCGTCGTGGGCTTGATGAACGTCCAGTTCGCGATCCACGAGGGCGGCATCTACGTCATCGAGGTCAACCCGCGCGCGTCGCGCACGGTGCCGTTCATCGCCAAGGCGGTCGGCGTGCCCCTGGCGAAACTGGCCTCCCGCGTCATGGCCGGCGAGCGCCTGCGGGACTTGGGCTTCGTGCGCGAGCCGTCGGTCCCGGGCGTGTTCGTCAAGATGCCGGTCTTCCCCTTCCGCCGCTTCCCCGAGGCCGATCCGATCCTGGGTCCCGAGATGAAGTCGACCGGCGAGGTGATGGGCGTGGGTCGTCGTTTCGGCTCCGCCTTCGCGCGCGCCTGGCGCGGCGCGGGCCTCGATCTGCCGCTCGACGGCACGGTCTTCCTGAGCGTCCACGACCGCGACAAGCCGAGCCTCCTGCCCGCCGCCCGCCGCCTGTCGAGCCTCGGCTTCCGCTTCGTCGCCACGGCCGGCACGGCGTCGTATTTGCGCGCGCAGGGCTTCGCGGTCGAAAACGTGCGCAAGGTCCACGAGGGCAGTCCGCACATCGTCGATCGTCTGCAGGCGGGCGGCATCCAGCTGGTGATCAACACCCCGCTCGGTCGCGAGAGCCATCTCGACGACGCCGTCATCCGCCGCGCCGTCCTGCGCGCGGGCGTCCCCTGCATCACCACCCTCAGCGGCGCGATTGCGGCGGCGGAGGCGATCGCGGCGGTGAAGGCCGGGGACCTCGAGGTGCGTCCGCTGCAGGAATTGCATGGGTAGATGACCTTGCCTCGAAGAAAGAGAATATTGCGAGAAATAATGTATTTGGATGTGGCTATCGCTCGAATGTGACGCGTTTTTGAGCTTTGTCGCCTCGAAGTTACGCATGACAAGGTAGGAGGTGCCGTGTCCGTGCAGTTCAATTTCTCGGCCGATCTGCCCCCGTTTCAGAAGGGCGCGCTGCGCGCACCGCGCAGCGGCGAGCCTGAAGGCCTGCTCGATCGCCTGGTGCGGCTGCAGCCGCACCTGGGCAGCACGTACGTCCGCGTGCCGTGGGACTTTCCCGAATTGCCCTCGCCGCCGTCGGCGATGGTGTCGTTCCGGGATGCGTTCGCACTCGACGGACGGCCGCTGCTGGCGGTGGTGTGCGAGTCGGGGCGGTTGATCGTCGCCGACGCGGACGAGCCGAAGGATCACCGCGCGTTGCAGCTGCCCGGCATCGCGGCGGGCCGCGCCGAGATTCTCGGCCTGTGGGCCAGCAAGGCGCTGCGGCCTTTCGGGCGCTGGGTGGAGCTGCTGGTGCTGGTGGAGGCGCGACGCGGCGGCAAGGCCGAGAAGCGGTTTGTCTACCGCGCCCTCACCCGCTGGGCGGCCGACGGCAAGGTGGCGCTCAAGGCGGCGTGTGAGGACGGCGACGACGCCTCGGTGCGCTGGCCGCAGTTCGCACCGCCGCCGCTGCTGCGGCGGCCCGACGTGCGGCGCGTGCGCTTCGCCGCCGGCGTCGATGCGTTTGGTAACCACGCGCTGGAATCGGTGCCCGTCGGCAGCCAGGAGCTGCGCACGGACGCGCACGCGCTGCGCATCGAGGGCGGGTTCCAGCTGCGCCCCGCGCAGCCGTCGGCGGCGCCGAACGGCGACCCGCGCATCCTGCCGGCGTGGTTTCGGGCCGGCGCGCTGCGCGCGACCGACGCCGATGCGCCGCTCGACCATCCGGTGCTGCTGCTGGACGATCAGCATCTGACCGGCTGGCGCTGGTCGGACGGCAGCTGGCAGCCGGCGTGGCGCCAGAAGCTGCCCAAGCTGCCGCGGGTGATCGAGGCCGGGTGGGGCGCCGCGGCCGACGGCAGCGCGCCGACGGCCGCGCCCTGGCCGGTGCTGTTCATCGGGCTCGACGACCGGCGCGTGCAGCGCCTGGCGTACGTGCCGGAAGGGCGGATCGATCGCGCCTGGCAGCTCGGGCTCGAACGCCTGCGTCCGCACCTGACCGACGCCCACTTCGCGGCGTTCGTCGACCAATACGAGAAAAAACTCGATGAGATCGAGCCGCGCGTGAGCGTCGGGGCGCGCCAGCGGCGCCAGGCGCTGCTCGACGTGCTGGCGGCGCTGGCGCTGCAGCAGCCGCTGGCGCGCGAGGCGCAGATCCGGCGTCTGGGGCGGCTGCTGTGCAGCGAACGCGGGACGAGCGTGCTGCTGGCGACCGCCCATCGACTGTTCGACGGCCTGCGCGAT
>JBCCOR010000441.1:0-4585 GCA_039025295.1 Acidobacteriota bacterium | reverse complement strand
CGCCGTCGTGGTCCGCCACCTGCGACAGGGCGCGCAGGACCCCGGGGGCGTCGATCTGGGTGAAGGGCAAGGCTGGTCCTCGGTCGGTCGGCGAGGCGCGGCGGCCTCGGGGCCGCGATTGTATGCGCTCGGCGCCGGACGCGTCGGGCGACAGGGAGGCGCCGAGCGGCTAGAATGGCGGGCCCATGAGCGCCCTTCAAGACGACCCGGTGTCCGTCGAATCCACTCCGCTCGACGAGCTGGAGCGCCGCCTCGAGACCTCCCGCCGCGGCGGCGGCGAGGCCCGCATCGAGAAACAGCACCAGGCGGGCAAGCTGACCGCCCGCGAACGCATCGACCTGCTGCTCGACCCCGGATCCTTCGTCGAGATCGACGCCCTGGTGGTCCACCGCTGCACCGACTTCGGGATGCAGGAGCAGCGCATTCCGGGCGACGGCGTGGTGTGCGGCCACGGCACCGTCGAAGGACGCCTGGTCTACCTCTTCGCGCAGGACTTCACGGTCTTCGGCGGCTCCCTCTCGGAGACCAACGCGCGCAAGATCTGCAAGGTGATGGACCTGGCGGTGGAGAACGGCGCGCCGCTGATCGGGCTCAACGATTCGGGGGGCGCCCGGATCCAGGAGGGGGTCGCGTCCCTGGGGGGCTACGCCGACATCTTCCTGCGCAACACCCTCGCCTCGGGCGTGGTGCCCCAGATCAGCGCGATCATGGGGCCGTGCGCCGGCGGCGCGGTCTACTCGCCGGCGATCACCGACTTCATCTACATGGTCGAGGACACGAGCTACATGTTCGTCACCGGCCCCGACGTGATCAAGACCGTCACCCACGAGGAGGTCACCAAGGAGGATCTCGGCGGCGCGCGCACGCACGCGCGCACGAGCGGCGTGGCGCACTTCACCGCCGCCAGCGACGCAGCCTGCCTGCAGGCGATCCGCCGGCTGCTGAGCTATCTGCCGTCGAACAACCTCGCCGATCCGCCGCCGGCGCCGAGCGACGACGATCCGGCGCGGGTGATTCCGGCGCTCGACGACCTGGTGCCGCCCGATCCGAACAAGCCCTACGACATCAAGAAATTGATCGCGCAGGTCTTCGACGACGGCCACTTCCTCGAGGTCCAGCCCGACTACGCCAAGAACATCGTCGTCGGCTTTGCGCGCCTCGCCGGCACCAGCGTCGGCGTGGTCGCCAACCAGCCGGCCTACCAGGCGGGCGTGCTCGACATCAACGCGTCGGTCAAGGGCGCGCGCTTCGTGCGCTTCTGCGACGCCTTCAACATCCCGCTGGTGACCTTCGAGGACGTTCCAGGCTTCCTGCCCGGCACGCAGCAGGAGTTCGGCGGCATCATCAAGCACGGCGCTAAGCTGCTCTTCGCCTACGCCGAGGCGACCGTGCCGAAGCTGACCGTGATCACCCGCAAGGCCTACGGCGGCGCCTACTGCGTGATGTCGAGCAAGCATCTGCGCACCGACGCCAACTTCGCCTACCCGACGGCGGAGATCGCGGTCATGGGGCCGGAGGGCGCGGTCAACATCCTCTACCGGCGCGAGCTGGCGAAGGCCGCCGAGGACGGCACCGCCGATCAGCTGCGCGCGTCGAAGGTGGCCGAATACCGCCAGACTTTCTCGAATCCCTACATCGCGGCCGAGCGCGGCTTCGTCGACGCGGTGATCCATCCGCGCGACACCCGCGCGCATCTGGCGCGCGCGCTGCGTCAGCTGCAGGGCAAGCGCGCGACGGTGCCGCCGAAGAAGCACGGCACGATTCCCCTGTGAGTGCGTCCGCAACCGCCGACGTCCACGACGGCAAGCGCGCGCTGCGCTGGTTCGACGATCCCGCCGACGCGCGCGGCGACCGCGACTGGGCGGCGGTGGCGCGGCTGCGCACCGAGGTTTTCGTCGAGGAGCAGTCGTGCCCGTGGGACGAAGAATTCGACCGCCACGACGCGTCGGCGCGCCACGCGCTGCTGCGCATCGACGACGCGCCGGCCGCGACCGTCCGCTGGCGCACGGTCGTCGACGACGGGCGCGAGACCGCCAAGCTCGAGCGGCTGGCGGTGGCGCGCGCGTTTCGCGGCTGCGGGCTCGGCCGCACCCTGATCGCGGCGATGATCGACGACGCGCGCCGCGCCGGCCACACCCGCATCCGCCTCCACGCGCAGGCGCATCTGCAGCGGCTCTACGAACGGCACGGCTTCGTGCGCGAAGGCGATCGCTTCGACGAGGCCGGCATCCCGCACGTGGCGATGGTGCGGAGCTGGGCGTGACGCCGCCGGGCGCGATCGCGCGCATCTGAGCGGCGGACGGAGCGAGCGAGACGCGCGATGTGGGTGCTCTATCAAGTCGTGATGGCCCTGGTGCTGGGGCTGCTCGGGCCGATCCTTCTGCTCCAGCGCGGCGCCCACTACCGCAGCGTGCTGCCCGCGCGCCTCGGCCGCCGCTGGCCGCCGCCGCCGCCGCCCGACGCCGCCGGCCGCGGTCCGCTGTGGATCCACGCCGTGTCGGTCGGCGAGGTCGGGGTCGCGGCGACGCTGGTCGACGCGCTGCCCGCCGATCTGCCGCTCCTCGTCACCACCGTCACGCCCACTGGCCAGCGCCAGGCGCAGCGCGCGTTCGGCGCGCGGCCAAGCACGGTCGTCACCTATCTGCCGTTCGAGCTCGCGCCGCTGGTCACGCGCTTCGTCGACCGCTTCGCGCCGCGCGCGCTGGTGCTGATCGAAGGCGACTACTTGCCGCTCGTGCTGCGCGCCATGCATCAGCGGCAGCGGCCGACGGTGGTGGTCAACGGCCGGGTGAGCGAACGCAGCTTCGCGCGCATGCGGCCCGTCGCCGACGACTGGCCGCGCACGTTCGCGGTGCTCGGCCTCGGCCGCATCTCGCACTTCGGCATGCAGACCGACGCGGACGCCGAGCGGCTGCGCGCGCTGGGCGTCGATTCGGCGCGCGTCACCGTCACCGGCAATCTCAAATACGACGGCGCGGCGCCCGACGTGCCGCCGGCGCTGGCGGCGCTCGTGCGCCGATGCGCGGCCGGCCGGTCGATCCTGCTCGCCGGCTCGACCATGGCGGGCGAGGAGGCGATTCTGCTCGACGCCTTCCAGCGGATCGGCGCGGCGCGCGCCCTGCTCGCGATCGCGCCGCGCCATCCCGAGCGCTGGGACGCCGTGGCGCAGCAGATCGAAGCGCGCGGCTTCTCGCTCGCGCGGCGCAGCGCAATCGACGCCGAGGCGGCGATGCAGCGCGGCGACGCACCCGCGACGGCGGACGATGCGCCCGACGTCCTGCTGCTCGACAGCCTGGGCGAGCTGGCGGCGCTCTACGGCGTCGCCGACATCGCCTTCGTCGGCGGCACGCTGGGCGCGACCGGCGGCCACAACCCGATCGAGCCGGCGCGCTTCGGCCGGCCGATCGTGGTCGGACCGTCGATGCACAACTTCCGCGAGATCGCCGACGCCTTCACCGCCGCCGACGCCTGGGTGCAGCTCGCGGCGGACGACGCCGACGCCGCGATCGATGCGCTCGCGTCGCGCTGGCGCGCGTGGCTCGACGCGCCGGCCGAGGCGGCGGCGGTCGGCGCGCGTGCGCGCGGCCTGATCGACGACAACCGCGGCGCCGCCGCGCGCAGCTGCGCGCAGCTGCGTTCGCTGTGGGCCGATCCCGGCGCCGGGGCGACGGCGTGAGCGGCGGCCCGGCGCAGGGCGAAAAGCTGCTGCCGCATCGTGCGCCGCTGCCGCCGCGCGCGCCGTGGCAGCGCTTCTACGGCTGGGTGCACGCGCGTCGCCGCGCCCGCGCCCTCGCGCGGGCGAAGCGCCTGCCCGCGCCGGTGATCTCGATCGGCAACCTGCACTGGGGCGGCACCGGCAAGACCCCGATGGTCGCCGCCGTGGCGGCGCATCTGCGCGATCGCGGCCATCGCGTGGCGATCCTCTCGCGCGGCTACCGCCGCAGCGGCACGGGCGTCCAGATCGTCAGCCGCGGCGAGGGGCCGCTGCTCGGGCCCAAGGTCGCGGGCGACGAGCCGGTGCTGCTCGCGGGCCTCTTGCCGGGCGTGGCGGTGGTGGTCGACGCCGATCGCCATCGCGCCGGTCTTCACGCCGTCCACCGGCTGCATCCGGCGCCGGATCTGTTCCTGCTCGACGACGGCTTCTCGCACGTCGCGCTGGCGCGCGATCTCGATCTGCTGCTCTTCCCCGCGCTCGATCCCTTCGCCGGTGGCCGCCTGGCGCCGAGCGGCCGCCTGCGCGAGCCGCTGGCGTCGTCGCGCCACGCCGACGCCGCGGTGCTCACCGGCCGCGCCCTGCCGCCGCGCGGACCGGGCGGTGAACCGCTCGGCCGCTGGTTGCTCGACTGCCTGCGTCCGCACGGCTTCACCGGCGTCGGCTTCGCCGCGCCCACCCGCATCCTGGCCGCGCGCTGGGTGGGCGGCGCCGAGGGTGCGTCGGCCGACGGCGGATCGCTGCCCGCGGGCGCGCCGGTGCTGCTGGTGTCGGCGATCGCGCGTCCCGCCCGGGTCCACGACGCCGCGCGCGCCCAGGGCTTCGCGATCGTCGATCATCTCGTCTATCCCGATCACCATCCGTATCCCGCGG
>JBCCOR010000440.1:0-4600 GCA_039025295.1 Acidobacteriota bacterium | reverse complement strand
CGAGGACGCGCGCGTCGTGGGTGACCATCAGCACGGCGCTGCCCCCGTCCCGCGCGACCTGCACGAGCAGGTCGACCACGCGGCGACCGCTGACGCCGTCGAGCGAAGCCGTGGGCTCGTCGGCGAGGATCAGACGCGGTGCGCAGACCAGCGCGCGGGCGATCGCCACCCGCTGCTGCTGCCCGCCGGACAGCGCCGCCGGTCGACGGTCGAGATGCGCGCCCAGGCCGACCCGGTCGAGGATCGCTGCCGCGCGCCGACGCGCATCCCGTCGTGGGACGTCGGGATGGAGCTGAAACATCAGCTCGACGTTCTGGCGCGCGGTCAGAAAGCCGAGCAGATTGTGGCGCTGGAAGACGAAGCCGATCCGCCGTCGCAGATGGATGCGGTCCTGGGCCGACGCGCGCCGCACGTCGCAGCCGAGCACGCGCAGCTCGCCCGCGCGCAGCGTGCGCAGGGCGGCGATCAGGGTCAGCAGCGTCGTCTTGCCGCTGCCGCTCGGCCCGGTGAGGATCACCACCTCCTGCGGATCGAGATGGAAATCGACGTCGAAGAGGACCTGCTTGCGGAGACTGCCGCGGCCGAAGCTGTGATCGACGCCGCGGGCGAGAACCGTCGACATGCTAGAAGACCTCGGCGGGATCGGCCTGCCACGCGCGGCGCACCGCGACGACCGCTGAGAAGCAGCACATGAGCACCGTGGCCGACCACACGCCCCAGGCGCGCCCCGGGGTCATCGGCAGGGGCATTTGGATCTGCGCCTCGGCGAGGTGATAAAGCGCGAGGGCGAGCAGGAAGCCCGGCACGTAGCCGAAGCTGGAGAGGATCAGCGCCTGCCAGACGACGAGGCGCAGCAGATCGCGATCGGTGAAGCCCATCGCTTTGAGCGTTGCCAGCTGCGGCAGATGATGGGTCACTTCGGTGTAGAGGATCTGGTAGACCACGACGAAGCCGATGAAGAAGCCCACCGCCGCGCCCAGGCCGAAGATGAAGTCGATCGGCGCGTTCTGACGCAGGTAGGCGATTTCGTGTTCGATGAGCTGCGCGCGCGTCACGATGCGCGCCTCGCGGCCGAGCAGGGGGGCAAGCCGCGCGCGGACGGTCTCCGCGTCGACGCCGTCGTCGAGCGCGACCAGGCCGAGGTCGATGGCGCCGGGCCTGCGGGTGGGGAAGAGGCGCAGGAAGTTGGTCGGGGTGCCGTAGAGGCTGCCGTCGATCTCGAACGACACGCCGACCGCGATGCTGTCGATCACGTCGATGCGGCGACCGTTGACCTCGGTCGAGACGCGCCCCTGCGCGGCGAGGGTGTCGACGACCGGGCCGTAGTTGGTACGACTGAGGCGGTCGTAGACGAATCGATCCGCGTGCGCGAGATCTGGTACCTGCGCGAAGCCCGGGAGATCCACCAGCGCGCGATCGGGCTCCAGGCCGTAGACGCTGATCGGATGCTCGATGCGAATCCACGGATTCTTCCACTGGGCCTGCCCCATGTAGACCGCCGAGACCGCGGTCACCGCCGGGTCGGCGGGCAGGCGATAGAGCAGGCGCCGGGGAAATTGCGCCGAGCGGAACAGGGTGTCGCTCGACCGGCTGACCACGACCAGATCGGCGGTCAGGCGGTTGGCGAACGCGACGCTGCTGCGGATAGCGCCCTCGCGAATGCCGAGCTGGACCAGCATGAGCATGACGGCCACGACCACGCCGGCCGAGGCGGCGAGCAGCTTGGCTGGCTGATGGCTGAGCTGGCGCCATCCGATGCCGAACGACGTGTTCATCGCCCGGCTCCCGGCTCGCGGTGCGCGGGTGTTTCGATGTGCACCGTGACGCGCGCGTTGCTGAGTCGACGCAGGACCGCGGACGATGCCGCGTCGAGATCGATCCGCACCTCGATCACGCGGGCGTCGGTGTCGCTGACCGGATCGTTCGCCAGCACGTCCTTGCGACCGACCAGCGCGCCGACGGCCGCGACGCGCCCTTCGAACGTCGCATCGGTCGAGAAGAGCGCGACGCGCGCGGTCTGCCCTGCGGCGATCCGGCCGATGTCGCCCTCGAAGATCTCCGCCACCGCCTGCATGCGATCGATGTCCGCCAGGGCCAAGAGACCGTCTTCGCCCGGCCGTTCGCCGGGCCGGGCGTGGATGCGCAGCACCGTGCCCGACTGCGGCGCGCGCACGCGCGTGGCCTCGAGCTCGGCGCGGGCCGCCGCCGCGACCGACTCCGCGACGGCGATTTCCGCCTGGCGCAGATCGAGATCGACCCGACGCACCTCGTCGAGCGTGGCGAGATGCGCACGCGCGCGGTGGCGCGCCTCGCGCGCGTCGACCAGCGCGCTGTGCGCGTCGTCGGCGTCCGCGGTGGCCACGATGCCCTCGGTGCGCAGGGTGACCATGCGCGCGTGCGTGCGCTGCGCGGCGTCGACCCGGTGCGACCAGCGCTGGACCTCGGCGCGCGCCGCCTCGCGCTCGGCCGCTTTGGCGGGGGCCGCGCTCTGGCGCCAGCGGGCGCGCGCGACGTCGACACGCCGCTCGGCCTCGGCCAGTCGCGCGGCCTGCGCGGCGTAGGTGTCCATGTGCGCCAGCACCTGCCCGGCCTCGACGCGCTGGCCTTCCTGCACGTTCAGGACGGCGACGCAGCTGCGGTCGCTGCCCGCTGGGATGCCGACGTCGAGCACCGTGCCGGCCGGCTCCAGACGGCCCAGCGCGTGCACCGCCGTCGGCGGCTCGGCCGGCATCGCGGACTGCGGCGCCGGGCTGGCGAGGTCCTGGGCCCACAGCCAGCCGCCGAGGACGGTGCCGAGGAAGAGGAGAAACAGGAGAAAGCGGCCGCGCATCATCGGGGCTCCACGTCGGTCGGGGCGAGAGGCTGCAGACGCTCCGCAGCGCACAGGAAACATCCTCACGCAGTCCGCCGATGGCGTGAACGACAAGTTGGCGACATTTCTGGCCATCCGCCGCCGCGTTCACTAGGCTGGCGCCATGGCGTCGCATCCGGATCCGATTCATGCGTTCGAAAGCAGCTACGGCCACGTGCCCGGCGATCCGGCTCGGGGGCGATCCGTGGCTGCGCTGCTCTTCCCGGGGATCGAGCTGCTCGACTTCGCGGGCCCGGCCGAGGTGTTCCATCTGGCCAATCTGGCGGCCAACGCCCAGCGTCCCGGCGCCGGCCATCAATACCGGCTGCGGTGCCTGTCCCTGGCGTCGACCGACCGCGTGCCGACGGGCGCGGGCGTTGTGCTGGTGGCGCACGGCGACGCCCGGGCCGACGACGGCGGCGAGATCGACACGCTGCTGATTCCGGGCGGTGCGATCGCGCCGCTGCTGACCGACGCGGATGCCCTCGCGGCGATCCGGCGCTTGGCGGCGCGGGCGCGTCGGGTGGCGTCGGTGTGTTCGGGCGCTTTCGTGCTGGCCGCAACCGGCCTGCTCGCCGGGCGCCGAGCCACCACCCACTGGCGCGGCTGCGATCTGCTGGCCGATCGCTTTCCGGACGTCGAGGTGGTGCTCGACGCGATCTTCGTCCAGGACGGCCGGTTCTTCACCTCCGCCGGCTCGACGGCCGGCATCGACCTGGCGCTGCATCTGGTCGAGATGGATCTGGGACGCGCGGTCGCCATGCACGTCGCGCGCGACATGGTCGTCTTTCTGCGGCGGCAGGGCGGCCAGGCGCAGTTCAGCACCGCGCTGCGCGGCCAGGGCGCGCAGTCCGATCCGCTGCGCGCCCTGCTCGCGTGGATCCCCGAGCATCTGGCGGACGATCTGCGCGTCGAGCGCCTGGCCGCGCAGGCGCGCATGAGCACGCGCAACTTCGTTCGGCGATTTCCGCAGGAGGTCGGCGTGACGCCGGCGCGCTACGTCGAGCAGGTGCGCGTGGAGGCGGCCCAGCGCCAGCTCGAAGACACCGCGCGATCGCTCGACGAAATCGCGGCCGACTGCGGCTTCGGCGGCCGCGACGCCCTGCGCCGCGCGTTCCTGCGCGTGCTCGGCGTGTCGCCGAGCGCCTACCGACGCCGATTCCAGCCGTCCACGTCGGATCGCCTTCCCGACCGCTGACGCCGGCCGCGGTCGGATCGCGGCCGCGCGCTGGGAAATTTCTCCGCAGACGTCGCTTGAGTAGAGCAGACCCCTTCTGGATGGCCGCGTGCCACGCCAGCGCCGCGGTTCGCCGACGGCCGATCTGCCAACTCAACCGGGCGCACGCGCCCCCTGCGGAGAAGCGATCCCATGAACAGACGATTGTCGAAAGAAAACCTTGTGTGGCTGACCATGCGGCTGGCCGCGCTGATCCTGTGCGCCATCTGGACGCTGAACCTGCCCGCCGCGGCGGTCGAGGTGCCGTTCGCCGCGCCGCAGACGATCGACGGCGCGTTCGACGGCGCGCGCGCCGTGGCCACCGGCGACATCGACGGCGACGGCGATCTCGACGTCGTCGCGGCGTCGGGCGCGAACGGCACGGTGCGCTTCTGGGGCAACGCCGTGGGCGACGGCACCAGCTGGTCGGCGTTCGACATCGACACGAGCTTTGCCGCTGCGCGCTTCGCGCTGCCGATGGACGTCGACGGCGACGGCGCGTTCGACGTCGTCGCCGCGTCCGACACCGTCGG
>JBCCOR010000439.1:0-4614 GCA_039025295.1 Acidobacteriota bacterium | reverse complement strand
GCCGGAAGAGCCGCTGCATCGACGGCGCGCAGCCGACCAGATCGACCAGGCGATCGCGCTCGCCGAGGGCCGCGCTCAGGCGGCGGTTCTCGTCCTCCAGCCGGCGCGCCCGCAGCACCCGCGCGAGCGCCAGGAGCAGCGCGTCGCGCGCGAACGGCTTGGGCAGGTAGTCGTCGGCGCCGGCCTGCACCGCCTCGACCGCGCGCGCGATCGTGCCGTAGGCCGTGACCATGACGAACGCCGCCGCGGGCTGGGCCGCGCGCGTCGCGCGCAGCACGTCGAGGCCGTCGCCGTCGGGCAGCTTCCAATCGCTCAGCACCAGATCGACCGGCGCCTCGCCGAGCCGCGTCTCGGCCGCGGCGCGATCGGCGGCCTCGCCCCCGCGCGCGCCGCGGCCGCGCAGGCTCGCGCCGACCAGGGCGCGCTGGTCGAGATCGTCCTCGCCCAGCAGCACGCGCCGGCCGTCGAGCCGATCGTCGAAGCGGTTCGCGCCCGCGTCGGTGCTCATGCCGCCTCCGCCGTCGCCGCCGCGTCGGCGGCCGTCGCCGCCGGGCGATCGACACCGCGCGGGCCGAGCTCGAGCGTGGCGCGCGTGCCGCCGCCGTCGCGGTCGTCGAGCCGCAGCTGGCCGTCGTAGCGGGTCGTGGCGATGCGGTGGGCGAGGAAGAGGCCCATGCCCGAGCCGGTGGCCTTGGTCGAGACGTGCGGCGTGAACAGGCGCGCGCGCACCGACGGCGGCAGGCCCGGACCGCGGTCGCGCACGGTGACGCGCAGGCGCGCGCCGTCGCGCGCCAGGCCGATGCGCACGACGCGCGCGTCGCCGGCGTCGTCCGTGTCGCTCGCGCTCGCCGATCGCTCGCGCGCCGCCTCGACCGCGTTGATCACCAGCGCCTGCAGCACCGCCCGCAGCTCGGGCGCGACCGCGCGCAGCGTCGGATCGTCCGACGCCGACGCGTCGCGCTCGACCCGCACCGCGATCCGATGTGCGCCGGGCGGCTGGCCCTGGAGCGCCTCGAGCGCGACGTCCTCGGCCAGGCTGCCGACGTCGACCGCGTCGTCGATCGTGCCGCCGTCGCTGGCGAGGGTGAGAAAGGCGCGCAGGGTGGAGTCGATGCGGCCGATCTGGCGCTGCGCCGCCTGCGCCAGCGCGGCCCGCTCGTCGTCGCGCGCGGGATCGTCGTCGCCGCCCGCGGTCAGCGCGGCCACCGACAGGCCCAATGCGTGCAGCGGATTGCGCAGCGCGTGCACCACGCCGCGCGCGACCTCGCCGATCTCGCCCAGATGCTGGCGCGCATCGGCCGCGCGCGCGGCGGCGTCGAGCGTCGCCAGGCGACGCGACATCGCGTTGAACGCGTCGAAGGTGGCGCGCACCTCGCGCGGCGCGTCGCCGGGCGCGTCCATCTGCAGGCCGAGCGCGCCCGCGCCGAGCCGGTCGGCGGCGTCGCCGAGGCGGCGCAGCGGCGCCGACACGCGCTCGGCGACCACGGCCGCCAGGCCCAGGCCGATCAGCAGGATGGTCGCGAGCCCGATCAGCAGGCTGCGCTGGAAATCGGCCAGCGCGCGATCGACGCCGTCCTGCGGAATCGACACGCGCGCGGCCTGGGGCAGGCCGGGCGCGAAGATCTTCAGATCGCCCGGCGCCTGGTCGTCGAGCTGCAGCACGATCGTGCGCGCCCGGGTTGTCGCGCCGTCGCCGTCGCCGTCGCGGGCAGCGAACTCTGAGCGCATGGTGTAGCGGTAGCGCGGGCCGCGCGCCGCGTCTGCGTCGCCGTCGTCGCGGCGTGCCGCGGCGTCGATCTCGACGTCGCGCGCGGCGTCGGTGAGCGCGCCACGGCGGTGCACGACGTGCGGCGTGCCGTCGTCGTCGGTCGTCACGGCGATGATCTCGGCGTCGTCGTCGAGCTGCCACGTCATCTGCGACGATGCGCCGTCGCCGGTGGCGTGCATGCGTGCGATCGCGCGGCTGCGCAGTCGCGTGGCCGGCGATGCGTCCGACGCGCCGGCGGCCGCCGCATCGTCCGTTGCCGTCGCGGCCGCATCGGCGATCAAACGATCGGGCAGCAGCCCGCGCGCGTCGACCACGTGCGCCTCGACGACCTGGGTCTCGACCACCTGCGCCACCGCGTCGCCCACCGACACCGCGACCTGCTGCATCTCGCTCGAGAGCGTGCGCGTCAGGCTGCGCATCCAGAACCACTGACCGATCACCAGCAGGGCGACCAGGCCGCCGACCGTGACGAACAGCCGCACCCGCAGGCTGCCCGCGGGTCGCCGTGCCGGCTGTGACGGCTGTGCCGGCTGAGCCGCCGTCGATCGGCGTTCGTTCCCCTCGCGGGAGCTTGCATCGTGTGCGCGCATCATGTCCTCCATCGTAAGCAAACGACGTACCAGTCGTCGACGGGACGGCGCGGCGCGCGTGCTAGGATCTCGCCGCGTTTCCGCTGCCCGCCCACCGCACGTCGCCCGCCGACCGAGGAGAGACCCACAAGCCGATGGCCATTGATTTCCACACCTTCGACGCGCTGCTCGGCGACGCCGACGCGCTCGCCGAGCGGCGCGTGCTGGTGCGCGTCGACGCCAACGTGCCGCTCGAAGACGGCAAGGTACTCGACGACAACCGCCTGCAGCAGATCCTGACGACGATCGCAGCGCTGCGGCAGGCGCGCGCCCGCACCGTTCTGATCAGCCATCTCGGCCGGCCGAAGGGCGAGGTGAACCCGCGCTTCAGCCTGCGGCCGGTGGCCGAGCATCTCGGCACGCTGCTCGGTGCGCCGGTGGTCTTCGGCGACGACTGCGTCGGCGACGCGGCCCGCGCCGCGATCGACCAGGTCGCGCCCGGCGAGGTCGCGCTGCTCGAGAACCTGCGCTTCCACCGCGGCGAGACCCAGAACGACGATGCCTTCGCCGTCCGGCTGGCGGCGCACGCCGACGTTTACGTCAACGACGCCTTCGGCACCGCCCACCGCGCCCATGCCTCGACCGTCGGCGTGCCGTCGCGGATGGCGACCAAGGCCGCCGGTCTGCTGCTGGCGCGCGAGCTCAACGGACTCTCGCGCCTGCTCGACGCGCCCGAGAAGCCCTTCGTCGGCATCCTCGGCGGCGCCAAGATCAGCGGCAAGATCGATACGCTGCGCAATCTGCTGCCGCGGCTCGACATCCTGCTGCTCGGCGGCGGCATGGCCAACACCTTCCTGGCCGCGCGCGACATCGCGCTCGGGCGCTCGCTGGTCGAGCCCGACCGCATCGACGTGGCACGCGAGATCCTCGCGGACGCCGAGGCCCGCGGCACGCGCGTCGTGCTGCCGCAGGATCTCGTCGTCACCGACGATTTCCAGAACCCGTCGGTGGTCGAGACCGTCGCCGCCGACCGCATCGCCGACGATCGCCTGGCGGTCGACATCGGCCCGGTCACGCGTCAGGCGTTCCTCGACGCCTGCGTCGAGGGCGCGACGATTTTCTGGAACGGACCGCTCGGCGTGTTCGAGAAGCCGCCCTTCGACGCCGGCACGATGGCCGTGGCCGAGGGGCTACCCGCCGCCGGCGGCTTCGCGGTAATCGGCGGCGGCGAGACCGTCGCCGCGGTGCGCCGCGCGGGCGTCGCCGATCAGCTGGGCCACGTCTCGACCGGCGGCGGGGCTTCGCTCGACTTTCTCGCCGGCAGAACCCTGCCCGGCGTCGAGGCGCTGGCGCGCCCGGAGGCCGCATCATGAGCGCTGCATCCGTTTCCCGCCGGCCGCTGATCGCGGCCAATTGGAAGATGAACAAGACCCGCCAGGAGGCGCAGACCTTCTGTGACGTGCTGCTCACCGATCTCGGCCAGCCGCCGGTGTCGGTCGTGCTTTTCGCCGGCTTCACGCTGCTCGAGACCGTCCGCCGCGCGCTCGACGAGCTCGATCCGGCGACCGCCACCGTGCCGTCGCTCGGCGCCCAGGACGTCCACCCCGAAGCCGCGGGCGCCTTCACCGGCGACATCGCGGCGCCGCAGCTGCTCGACGTCGGCTGCTCGTGGGTGCTCTGCGGCCACAGCGAGCGTCGCCGCGACCACGGCGAGCGTGACGAGCTGGTCGGCGCCAAAGCGCGCACCGCCCGCCGCGCCGGCCTGCGGCCGATGGTCTGCCTGGGCGAAGATCTCGAGGCGCGCGAAGCCGATCGCACCTTCGAGGTGCTCGACCGGCAGCTGAACGGCGTGCTCGACGCGCTCGGCGCCGGCGGCGGCGACGATCCGCCCGCGCTCGCGCTGGCCTACGAGCCGGTGTGGGCGATCGGCACCGGCAAGACCGCCACGCCCGCGCTCGCCCAGGCGTCGCACGCCTTTCTGCGCGAGCGCCTCGAGGCGCGCCTCGGCGCGGCCGCGGCGTCGATCCCGATCCTCTACGGCGGCTCGGTCAAGGCCGGCAACGCGGCCGAGCTGATCACCCAGCCCGACGTCGACGGCTTCCTGGTCGGCGGCGCAAGTCTTGACGCGGCGTCATTCTCCGCTATCATTGCCAATTCGAGCTGATTCGGCCCGCGCCGCATCGGCTCACCCGCTGGCCGCGCGGCCTGCGCCCCCCGCAGGCGCCGCGCGCCGCCCGACCCGACTGATTCGCACACGATTCGACCCTGACGCGCCGG
>JBCCOR010000438.1:0-4624 GCA_039025295.1 Acidobacteriota bacterium | reverse complement strand
CGGCGGACGCCGAAGCCGTGCGCGCCGCGCTCGCCTGGTTCCAGGCGCCTGCGTACGCCGGTTCGGCGCGCGACGAACCGACGATGTTCCTGCTGTGGCGCGCCTGGGACGCCCACGCGCGCGGCGACCCGGCGACGGCCCGGCGCCGGGTTGCCGCGGCCGATGCGATGCGTGCGCGCATGGGCGCGCGCGGCGGCGATCCGGCGATGGCGCAGATGCAGCAGGGCATCGCCGCGCTCTTGCGCGCGCAGATGGCCGACGATGCGTTGCAGCGCGCCGCGGCCCTGGCCGAGACCGAGCGCCTGTGGCAGCGGGCGGCCGCCGACAACCGCTGGCTGATGCATCAGATCCCGCTCTGGCAGGGCATGGCCGCGGCCGTGCGCGGCGCCGCTGCCCAACCCCGACCGCGCCCGATCGGCTGAGCGGCGGACGGCGCGTTCCATGCACGATCCGCGACGCTACGGCACGCTGGTTCCGCACGGCGAGGGCGGCATGGCGACGGTGTATCAGGGCCACGACGCGCAGCTGGGGCGCCACGTGGCGCTCAAGTTCCTGCACCGCGACGATCCGTTCCTGCAGCGTCGCCTGCTGCGCGAGGCGCGTCTGCAGGCGCGTCTGCACCATCCGGGAATCTGCCGGGTGTACGACGTCGGCACGTCGCCCGACGGTCGTGCGTACATCGCGATGGAGTGGATCGACGGCGAGGAGCTGGACGCGGTGGCGCTCCATCTGCCGCTGACGATGCGCATCGACTTGATCCGCCAGACGGCCCTGGCGGTCAGCGCGGCGCACGCGGCCGGTCTGCTGCATCGCGATTTGAAGCCGTCGAACATCCTGGTGCGCCGCCCACCTGCGGATGCGTCGCAGCATCCGGCGAGCGACGTGGCGGTGGTGGATTTCGGCTTGGTGTGGACGGCGGAACGCGAGCCGCTGACGCAGCTGGGGACGATGCTCGGAACGCCGGCGTACGCGCCGCCGGAGCTGCTGCGCGGGACGCGCGCGCGCTGGGGTCCGCCGGTCGACGTCTACAGCCTGGGCGCGACGCTCTTCCACGTGCTCGCCGGGCGGCCGCCGTTCGAGGGCAGGGAGCTGGTTCACGTGATGCGGGCGGTGCTGCGCGATCCGGCGCCGGATGTGCGCGAGTTCGCGCCGGAGACGCCCCGCGCGCTGGCGTCGGTGGTGGCGCGCTGCCTCGAGAAGGCGCCGGCGCTGCGCTATCCGACCATGGCCGCGCTGGCGGTGGAGCTGACCAAGGTGCAGCAGAGCCTGGCCGCGTCGCCGCGCACGCGGCCGCGCCCTGCGCGCCGCGCCGCGCGCGCCGCCGACCGCGCGCTGCGACGCCTGCGGGACACGCCGTGGCTGGCGGCGATCGTGCTGAGCACGCTGGCGCTGACGATCACCCTCGCGGTTCAGCTGCGCCAGCAGGAGGCGCAGCGCGCGAGCCTGCGCCACTACGACGCGCAGGCGGGCACGTGGGAGAGCGCGCTGCGCGCTGCGCGATTCGGGCAGCCGGGTGCGCTGATCGCGGCCAAGGCGCGCGTGCGTGCGCAGATGACCGCGCTCGAAGCGCCCGCCGACGACGCACGTCGTGCGCTGCACGCGGCCGCGCTCGGCCGGGGGCATCTCGCCCTGGGCGAGTTCGCGCACGCGGTGACGCAGCTGGCGCAGGCGTGGGACGACGGCGCGCGCGCGCCGTCGATCGCGCTCGCCTACGCCGTGGCGCTCGGCGAGCGCTACGGCGATCGGCTCGACGAGATCGCGGCATCGGGACGCAGCCATCGCGATGAGATCACGCGTCTGCTGCGCTGGGTCGACGCGCGCGACGCCGAGCTTTCGGCGCGCGCCGAGCGCCCGGTCGGCGACTACGTGGCGGCGCTGCTGGCCTACTACGACCAGCGCTACGACGAGGCCCATCGTCGCGCCGCGCGCATGGCCGTGCGTCACCCGTGGTTCTACGAAGCCCATCTGCTCGCCGCCGACGCCCTGCGCCGACGCGCCAATCAGGAGGAAGAGCGCGGTAATCTCGCGGCGATGCGCGCGAGCCACGAAGCGGCCTACGCGGCGTTTGTCGAGGTGGGCAAGGTCGCACACGGTGCGCCCGAGCCGTGGCTCGGCCAGTGTGCGATGCGCCGGCGGCAGCTGTATACCGCGTACGAGTACGGCGCGGCCCGCTCGAGTTCGATCAGCCTCGAACAGCTCGATCGTTGGCGCGACGCGGCGCGAACGGCCTGTCGCACGGCGCTGCGCCACGATCCCGAATCGGTGTTCGCGTACGTCAATGAGGCCCATGCTGTGCTCGATTGGGGGCGCGCGGTATACGACTTCGATTTGCACGATCCGCGGCCCGCCATGCGCGACGCGATCGTGCGTCTCGATGCGGCCCTGCTGCGTCATCCGCGCGCGGTCCGGCTGTACGCCGCCCGTGCCGATTTGCGCTGGCTGATCGGTGTCTACGCCATGTTGATCGAACAGGCCGATCCGCGTGCGTTCTATCAGCACGCTGCGCGCGACTACCGCCGCGCACTGGCCGTCGAACCCGCACGGGCGATCTACCGATTTCTGCTGGCCCAGGCTTACACGAAGCAGCTCGACTACGAGGTGCCGCACGGTTTGTCGGCTGCGGTCGCGCGCGACCATGCGCTCCGGGAACTGGTGCGCGCCGAGCAGATCTTGCAGGCCCGGCCGTCGCCCGAGCTGCCCCGCGCATGGATCGATATCGAGCGGGCGTCGATCCATCGGATGACGGCCTTTGGGCAGTACTTACAGGGGCGTGATTTCGGCGCCCACGCTGCGCGCTTCTTCGAAGCCTGTCATCGCGCGCTCCAGCAGGGCGGTGCGAGCGGCCGACGATTGGCGTGTGTGGGGCGCGCGTATTCGCTGCGGGGCTATCACAACTCGCTCCACGGTCGTGACGTCGATGCCGCGTCGGACTATCGCCAGGCGATCGCCTACCAGACGCGCGTCAGTCGGCAGGCCGGCAGCGCGATCGCGATGGGCTGGCTGATGAACGCATATCTCGACGCGATCCGACACGATCTCGTGCGCGGCGTCGATCCGCGCGATCTGCTGAGCCAGGCCGAACGCCATCTGGCTGACGTCGAGTCGCTGGTCCAGGACGACAGCACGTATGCGCGCGGTCAGGTCGCGGAGATGCGGCTCGAGCTGGCCATCGAGCAGATCCGTCGTCGATTCGTCGGCTTCCGCGGCGACGATCTGCGCGACGCCGCGGCCGAGGCCGACGCGCTCGCGTGGTTCCAGCGTCCCGACTACGCGGGCGAGCCGTATGAAGACGTCACGACCTATCTGCTCTGGCGCGCGTGGGATGCGCACGTGCGCGGTGCGCCCGCCGCCGCCGCGCGCCTGCTCGACGAGGCCGCGCGCATGCAGCAGCGCATGCAGGCGCGCGGCGGCAACCCGCAGATGGTGCCGCTGTACGGCGGTGCCATGGCCGTCCTGCGGGCGCAGATGGCGCGCGATCCCCAGATGCGGGCCATCCATCTGGCCGAGGCTGAGGCCGCGTGGCGCACGGCGTTCACCGACAACCGCTGGCTGGCGTACCGCATTCCGCTGTGGATCCGCATGGCCGATGCGCTGCGCGACGCCGATGCGTCCGGCCTGCGCATCGAACAGGCCGGCTGAGGCGAGCGCGTGACTACGATGCACCAACCGCGACGCTACGGCACGCTGATCCCGCACGGCGAAGGCGGGATGGCGACGGTATACCAGGGCTACGACGGGGATCTGGGGCGCCACGTGGCGCTCAAATTTCTGCATCGGGACGATCCGCTGTGGCAGCAGCGCCTGCTGCGCGAGGCGCGCCTGCAGGCGCGCCTGCATCATCCGGGGATCTGTCGCGTGTATGACGTCGGCACGGCACCCGACGGTCGCCTGTACATCGCGATGGAGTGGATCGACGGTGAGGAATTGGGCGCGGTGGCGCAGCATCTGCCGCTGTCGAATCGCCTCGATCTGGTGCAGCAGACGGCGACGGCGGTGGGCGCGGCGCACGCGGCGGGCCTGCTGCATCGGGATCTGAAGCCGTCGAATATCCTTGTGCGCCGACCGCCAGCGGACGCCGACAAGCATCCGGCGAGCGACGTGGCGGTGGTGGACTTCGGCTTGGTGTGGTCGATGGAATCCCAGCCGCTGACGCAGCAGGGCGTGCTGCTGGGGACGCCGTCGTATGCGGCGCCGGAGCTGCTGCGCGGCACGCGGACGCTGTGGGGCCCAACGCTCGACGTCTACGGCCTGGGCGCGACGCTCTTCCACCTGATCGCGGGTCGTCCGCCGTTCGAGGGCGAGGAGCTGGTGCACGTGATGCACGCGGTGCTGCGGGATCCGGCGCCCGACGTGCGCGAATTCGCGCCGCAGACGCCGCCGGCGCTGGCGCGGGTGGTCGCACGCTGCCTGGAGAAAGCGCCGGCGCTGCGCTATCCGACGATGGCGGTTTTGGCGGCGGAGCTGGCACGGGTCGAGCGCGTGGCGTCGACGCGTCCGCGCGGGGCGCGGGCGGCGGCGATGCGCTCGGGCGCGGTCGCGCGGCGCACGGCGCGCCGTCTGCGCCGCACGCCCTGGCTGATGGCGATGATGATGGCGGTCATCGCGCTGACGCTGGTGATTGCGG
>JBCCOR010000437.1:0-4636 GCA_039025295.1 Acidobacteriota bacterium | reverse complement strand
GGATGATGGCGGCGTCGCCGCCGTGCGTCCCGGAACGTACGCGCGCCGCGTGCTGCTCAGCGATCGCCCGGCGATCGTGCGCCTGGCGGCCGGCCTGTCGTACCTGCTCGACTATCCGCACGGCTGCACCGAGCAGCGTCTGAGCCGCGCCCACGCCTGGGTGGCGAGCCGCGCCTTCCGCGATCGCCTCGGCCTGATCGGCTCAGGCGCGGGCGAGGCCGCGGTCGTCGACACGCTCGGCTGGCTCGGCCAGGTCACGGGCGACGACGGCCGCGTCGCGTTTTGGCCGGGCGACGTCGGCAGCGTGCCGCTCACCGCCTGGGCGTCGCTCTTCGTCACCGAGGCGCGCGCCGCGGGCTACGACGTCGATCGCGATCTCGAGGCGCGCCTGCTCGACGGTCTGGCGCGCGCGCTGCGCTCCGACGCCGCCGGCGCCTCGGTCGACGGCGGCGACTGGGCGGCGCGCACCTGGGCGCTGCGCGCCCTCGCCGCCGCCGGGCGCTTCGATCCGGCCTACGGCGCCGAGCTGACGCGCCGCGCGTCGCAGCTCGATCTCGAAGGCCAGGCGCTGACGCTGCTCGCCTTCGCTGACGCCGGCGCGCTCGAGCGCCCCGAGCAGATGGCCGGGCTCGACGCGCTGCGCCGCGCCGTCGCCGACGGTCTGGTGCTCGATCGCCGAGAGGGCAAGACCGTCGTCACCGGCCTGCGCCGCACGCCCGACGTCGATGATCCGTACCTGCTGCCGTCCGAGACGCGCGCGCTGGCCGAGGTCGCGCGCGCGCTCTACCGCCTGCCGTCGGCTGACGCCGAGGTCGAGGCGCGGCGCGCGGCGGCGCTCGACGCGCTCCTGCTGCGCGCCGACGGCGCCGGCTGGGGCACGACCAACGCCACCGCCGCCGCCCTCGGCGCGCTGACGACGGCGCTCGGCGCGCCCGACGACGACGAGCGTCCGGCGCCGCGGGTGGCGCTGCGGATCGGCGAGATGGCGATCGACCACGCGCTCGACGATGGCGTGCGCGCGCTCGATCTCGACGCGCCGACGCCGGCGACGCTCGTGCCCGCCGCCGACGCGCCGTCGCTCGCGGCGCGGGTCGACGTGCGCTGGCTGCCGCGCGCGTCAGGCGCCGAAGCCGAGGCGGTCCAGCGCGGCTTCTCGGTCGAGCGCACGGCGTCGATCGGCGTCGAGCGAACCGACGTTGCGCCGCGACGGGTGACGCCGGGTGAAGACGCGGCGGCGATCGACGTCGCGCTCGGTGCGGTGATCGAAGAGCGCGTGCGCCTGATCAACCCGGCCGATCGCTACCACGTGGCGCTCGAGGTGCCGCTGGCGGCGGGCGTCGAGCTGCTCGATCCGTCGCTCGCCACCGCGCCGCCCGAGGCGCGTCCGTCGCAGCCGCCGACGCTGGCGCCGACCTGGGTCGACCGCCGCGACGACCGCGCGATCTTCTACTACACCGTGCTGCCGCAGGGTACCTACGACGTCTATCTGCGCGTGCGCGCGACGACGCCCGGCCACTTCGTGCAGCCGCCGGCGCGCGCCGAGCTGATGTACGACGACGGCGTGTGGGGCCGCTCGGCCGGTAGCTGGCTGAAGGTTGCCGATGCCGCGGCGACCGACGAGAACCCGGCGGATGGCGCGCGCTGAGCCCGGCCGGGCGACTGCGCTGCGCCGGGCCGAGCCCGTTCAGGCCGCGCCCGTTCAGGCCGCGCCCGTTCAGGCCGCGCCCGTTCAGGCCGAGCCCGTTCAGGCCGCGCCCGTTCAGGCCGCGCCCGTTCAGGCCGCGCCCGTTCAGGCCGCGCCCGTTCAGGCCGCGCCCGTTCAGGCCGAGCCCGTTCAGGCCGCGCCCGTTCAGGCCGCGCCCGTTCAGGCCGAGCCCGTTCAGGCCGAGCCGGGGCAGGCCGGTTCGCCTGCGTCCGGCTCGCCTCCGCGCAGATCGCGTCGGCGCTGGCGCCGCCGGGCGCTCGCGGCGCTCTTGCTGACGCCGGCGCTCGGTGCGCTGCTGCTGCTCGCGCTCGCCTGGCCGCGATCCGTGCTCGAGGCGCCCGAACCGACCCAGCTGCTGCGCGATCGCCACGGCGCGTTTCTCGCCGAGCTGCCGATGGTCGCCGGCCGCGCGCCCGAGACGGCGCGCAACGACGCGATTCCTGCCTGGGACGATCTCGGCTTCTGGCCGGTCGACGCGGCCGCCGCGCCGCGCGTGGCGGCGGCGCTGATCGCGATCGAGGACCAGCGTTTCTGGCAGCATCCCGGCGTCGATCCGCAGGCGGTTGCGCGCGCGCTGCGCCAGAACCTGGCCAGCGGTCGCCGGATCTCGGGCGCGTCGACGCTCGCCATGCAGGTCGCGCGCATGCAGCGTCCGGGGCCGCGCACCTACCCGCGCAAGGCGCTCGAGGCCACGACCGCGCTGCTGCTCGTCGCGCGCCATGGCCGCCGCGCGGTGCTGCATCACTATCTCCGCATCGTGCCGTTCGGCAACCGCGTCCGCGGCGTGGGCTACGCCGCGCGGCGCTACTTCGACAAGCCGGCGGCGGACCTGAGCTGGGCCGAAATCGCCTTCCTCGCGTCGATTCCGCAGGCGCCCGCGCGCATGAATCCGTTCGAGCCGATCGGCCGCGCGCGGGCGGTGCGGCGCGGCGCGCGCATTCTCGACGCACTGCGCGCGAGCGACGTGATCTCCGCCGACGAACACGCCCTGGCGCGCGCCCAGCTGCGCGTGCTGCGCGTGCCGATGCGCGCGACCCGCCCGGCCGAGATGATGCACGCGATCCTGCGCCTCGGCGCGTCGGCGGCGATGGGCAGTGCGCGCATCGATCGATCGATGCCGATCGTCGACACGACCCTCGATCTCGCTCTGCAGCGCGAGATCGCGGCGGCGGCGCGCGATCATCTCGACGCGCTGCGCGCGCGCGGCGCCGAGAACCTGGCGGTGCTGGTGGTCGATCTCGATCCGCAGCGCGGACCGACCGTGCGCGCCGCCCTCGGCTCGGCCGACTACTTCGACGACGACGCATCGGGCGCGATCGACTACCTGCGCGTGCCGCGCTCGGCCGGCAGCACCCTCAAGCCGCTGCTCTACGCGCTGGCGCACGCGCGCGGCGTCTTGGCGCCCAACCAGATCCTCGACGATCTCGGCCGCGGCGCCGGCGGCATCGTCAACAGCGACGGCCGCTATCTCGGTCCGCTGCTGCCCGCGGTCGCGCTCGCCAACAGCCGCAACGTGCCCGCGGTCGATCTGTTGGCGCGCCTCGGCCTGGGCGCGGGCTACGGTTTCTTGGCGGATCTCGATCTGCACGACGGCCGCGAGCCGGCGTCGACCTACGGCCTCGGCCTGGCGGTGGGCAATCTGCCGGTGACGCTCGAAGGTTTGACCGCCGCCTACGCGATGCTCGCGCGCGACGGCCGGCTGGCGCCGCTGCGCTGGCGGCAGGACGATCCGATCGTGCGCGGCCGCCGCGTGCTGCCGCCGTCGGCGGCGCGCCAGGTGGTCGGCTACCTCGCCGATCCGCAGGCGCGCCTGCCGTCGTTTCCGCGCATGGGCTGGGGCGATCTGCCGTTCCCGGTCGCGCTCAAGACCGGCACCTCGTCGCGCTTTCGCGACGCCTGGACGGTCGCGTTCACGTCGCGCTGGCTGGTGGCGGCGTGGGTCGGGCGTCCCGACGCGCGGCCGATGGCGGGCGTGACCGGCTACCAGGGCGCGGCCAAGCTGGTGCACGCGCTGCTCGCGCAGCTGCACGGCGACGACGCCGACGGCCTGGCCGACGGCAGCTTCCCGTCGCCGCCGGGCCATGCGCGCACGCGGGTGTGCGCGCTCACCGGCGGCGCGCCGGGGCCGGCGTGTCCGCGGCGCACGGGCGTCTGGCGTTCGGAGAACGCATCGCCGCCGGCGCCGTGCCGGGCGCATCATCACGTCGCCGTCGACCGCGCGACCGGCCTGTTGGCGACCGCGTCGACGCCGCGCGCGCAGATCGAGACGCGGATCGCGATCGACCTGCCGCCGCGCTACGCCGACTGGCTGCGCCAGCGCGGCGCGCCCGCCGCGCGGCACGCCGCGACGTCGGCGCCCGCGACCCGCGTGCGGATCATCGCGCCCGAGGCCAACGCGCGCTACTTCTTCGACCCCGAGACGCCGGCGTCGATGGCGACCCTGGCGCTGCGCGCGTCGGTCGAGGGCGCGTCGCCGTCGGCCGTGATCTGGACGGTCGACGGCGTCCCGATCGCCACCGCGCCGCCGCCCTACGCCGCGCGCTGGCGGCTGCGGCGCGGCGTCCACCGCATCGAAGCGCGCCTGCCGGGCGGCGGCGCGTCGGGTGCGGTTACAATTCGCGTGGACTGATCGACATCAAGCGTTTCTCTTTGTTCAGCACGGAGGACAACCATGCCCGGACGCATCACGCTGCGCTTCGTTTGGATCGCAGCCCTCGTTCTACTCACCGTATGCCCGCCCGCAACGGCGGAGCCTGAACCCGAAGGAAAGACCACCATGCGGATTCACTATGTGGAAATCGTCACCCCCGACGCCGACGCGCAGCGCGCCGCGCTGGAGCAGGTCCACGGCCTGTCGTTCGGCCCGCCGGTGGCCGATCTCGGCCAGGCGCGCGTCGCCGAGGCGGCGGACGGCAGCCTGATCGGCGTGCG
>JBCCOR010000436.1:0-4644 GCA_039025295.1 Acidobacteriota bacterium | reverse complement strand
CCCATCGTCGCGCCGCGGCGCGCTGCGGGGGTGCGGGTGCTGCGGCCGCGGGCGCGCTCGGGGGCGCGGGCGCCCGACGGCCCGACGGATCCGGCGCTGGCCAGCGCCGAGATCATCGAACTGATCTCGAGCGGCGCGGACGCCTGGTCGGAGCGCGATCTCGACAGTCTCGACAGCGTCGCCCGCGACGACGACGAGCCGACCGGGCCGCTCCCGCTCGGCGTCGCCGTGCGCCTCACGCCGACGGAACCGCTGTTCGACCGCGCGACCGCCGCCGGTCCCGGCCGAGACCTTTCGCGCCTCCGCTTGGCCGATCGCGCGGCCGACGACGAGGCGGCATCCGCGGCCGACGCGCCGACGTCCGCCGAGGCCCTCGACGCGGCCGGCGACGGCGACGGCGAACCGCGCGACGCGCGGCTGGTGGTGATCGGCGATTTCGATTTCGCGTCCGACGCCCAGGTCGTGCAGGCGGGCAACGCCCAGCTGCTGCTCGGCGCGCTCAGCTGGCTGGTCGAGCGCGACGCGCTGCTCGCGATTCCTCCGCGCCGGGCCGACGCCACCCGCCTGCTGCTCAACCAGCAGCAGCTGGTGACCTTCTTCTGGCTGCTCGTCCTGCTGCTGCCCGGCCTCGCGTTCGGCGTCGGCGCGGCGGTCTACTTCCAACGGAGGCGCTGAGCCCTGCGATGACCATCCGACACGTCCTGCTCCTGGCCGTTCTCGTGCTGCTGCTCGGTGCGTTCATCGTGTTCTACGAACAGGATTTGCCGACGACCGCAGCGCGTCAGGTGGAAACCCGTCGGGTGCTCGCGCTGCAGCCCGAGCAGATCGACCGCCTCACGCTGCAGTGGCAGGGCGACGACGAGGCGACCGTCCACGAGCTCGTCTTCGCGCGCCAGGCGCAGCCCGACGATCCGGATCGTCCGTGGCGGATTCGCGAGCCGATCGAGGCCGTCGCCGACCGCTGGATGATCGACAGCCTGCTCGGCACGCTCACCGATCTCGAGGCCAAGCGCACGGTCGAGGACGTCAGCCGGACGGCGGTCGGCCTCGACGTGCCGCGGGCGACGATCACCCTCGGCGCCGCCGGCGGTGACGACGACGATACGGTGATCGACGTCGGTCCGATGGTGCCGGCCTCCAACGACATGATCGTCGGCGTGCGCGGCCGCGACGGCATCGTCTACCGCGTCGAGAGCGCGCTCTACGCCGACATCACGCGTCCGGCGGCCTCGTGGCGCGACCGCACGATCCTCTCGATCGAGCGCGACGCGGTGGCGCAGATCGTTCTGCGGCGCGGGGTGTTCCGCATCGCGGTCGAGCGACGCGACGACGGCCTGTGGCTGCGCGAGCCGTTCGCCGACCGCATCGACAGCGGCCTCGCCGGCCGCCTGCTGAGCGCCGTCACCGAGGTCACGGCCGAGCGCTTCCACGATCATCTGAGCGATCCCGATCAGCGCCATCTGCTCGACACGGTCGGGCTCGATCCGCCGAACGCGATCGCCACGCTGACGCTCAGCGGTCGCGACACGCCGTTCATCCTCGAGCTCGGCAACGCCCAGCCGGTCTTGCCGGCCGCGGCCGATGCCGAGGGCGACGCCGGCGCAGCCCGCGCGCTCGAGGATCCGAACGATCCGACCACGCTGCTGAGCGACGACATCGGCTACGCCCGCGCTGACCGCGTGATCTTCGAGACCCGCACGCCGCTGCGCTCGCTGCTCGACGTGCCGCTCGAGCGCTGGCGCGACCGCGCCTGGACGCCGTTCCAGGTCTTCAACATCGAATCGGCGACCCTGCGCGACGAAACCGGCCTGGTGAGTCTGGTGCGCGAGGGCGGCAACTGGCTGCGCGGCGGCGACCGCATGGCCTACGATGCGGTGTCGGATCTGCTCTACGCGATCACCGAGATCGAGGGCGAGCAGGTGCTGCCGCAGGCAACGCTGAGCGACGAGCATCAGCTCGATCTGCCGCGCCTCGAGATCCGCCTGATGAGCGGCGACGGTCAGACCGAGCGCCTGGCGCTCTTCTCGACCCTCGGCACCGAGGTCGTCGCCACCACGGACAGCCGTCCCGACGTGGCGCTGCTCGTGCCGGTGTCGGCGGTCGAGCGGCTGACCGCGCATCTGAGCACGCTGCGCACCGCCAAACCGCTGCCGCCGACCGCGCCGGCGGCCGCCAACCGCGATTCCTGAACCTGCCGACCGCCGGAGATTCCATGGCCCTTCCTCCTCGCACGCGCCCCACCACCGCCTCGTCGGCGCCGACGTCCGACGAAATCCGCACCAACGCGCTCGGCCTGCTGCGCTGGGTGGTCGCGGTGGCGCTGCTCTGCGGCCTGATGTACTTCGCGGGCGACTGGGCGGCCGATCGGGCGGTGCGCGCCGGCGCGCCCGCGGGCGGCAGCGCGGCGGCGACCGGGCTCGATCTGCCAACGCCCGACTTCCGCCTGCCGACGCTGGCGGGCGGCTTCGACGGTCCGGGCATGGTCCAGGGCGACGTGATCGTGGTCGAATTCTGGGCGACGTTGTGCGGTCCGTGCCGCATCCAGGCGGCGTATTTGGAGGAGCTCTATCCGCGCTACGCCGACCGCGGCGTGCGCTTCTACGCGCTCAACGTGGGCGAGCCGGAAGACGTCGTACGCCGCTTCGCCGAGCGCTCGCCCTTCTCGTATCCGGTGCTGCTCGATCCGGACGAGACCATCGCCAGCCGCTATCCGGTGCGCGGCCTGCCGACTATCATGGTGTTCGCCGGCGCGGGTGCGATCACCTACTTCGAGGTCGGCGTGACCAGCGTCGAGAGCATCGCGCGCGAGATCGCCAAGGCCGGCGTCGACGCCGAGCCGCTACCGACCGCCTGAGCGGTCGCCTCCCTCCTTCCCCATCGTCGCGCGCAGCGCTGCGCGCGGACCGCTGTGGCGCCGGATGCGCTGCGCGGTCGATGGATCTTGCGCGCATTCGGTCCACGGATGACCTGTCCAGCGTCTGTTCTACGCGTATACTGATGTGCACTCATCAGATTCGCTTTGCCTGCGCTTCCACGTTCGTGCGCCTGTTGCTGCCCGCCGTCCGCTGGGAACGCTCACGCCATGACGGAGGAAGGACGCGTGAACCATGCCGAGCCGACGATCATCTTTCTCGATCAGTCTCGTCACTCCCACGGCTTCGATCTCGAGCAGAGCATCTGGGGCCCGGAGCTGAGCCGCGTTTTTGCGATCATCGACGAGCACTGGAAATCGGTCAATCTGCACAGCCGGCGCGACGAGCGCGACCGACGGCGACGACGACGCGACGACGACAAAGACCGGCTGACGCCGGCAGAGCGGGCTGAGGACTACCTTCAGCCGCGGACCCCGGAGCGCGATGAGCAGGCGCTGCTCGACGACCGCGCGCCGCTCTCGATCGCCATCGTCGGCTCCTACGGCTCGGGCAAATCGAGCCTGCTGAAAACCCTGGCCAAGCGGGTCGACGACAGCGACTATCCGCGCTATTTCGTCCAGCCAGGAAAACGGCGTCGCGAGTACGTGCCGACGCTGAAGACCTTTCCGCTGATCGAGCCCGACCGCGTCGAGGCCAACGATCACTTCCTCTATAGCTTCTTCGCGCGCGCGCTGGAGCTCGAGGTCGAACATCACAGCCGCCAGACCGGCCATCATCGCGGGCAGAGTCCGCAGATTTTGACGCCGGTGCAGCAGGCGTTTCAGAAGCTGAGCGAGTACCTGCAGGTGCTCGACGATCCGCAGCGCGGCGGCGAGCCCGATCCGCTCAGCCAGAGCCTCGAGCGTCTCGAGCGCCACACGAGCGCCCTGCGCCTGCAGCGCGAGATGCCCAACTTCATCGAGCAGCTGGTGCGCAGCATCAGCGCGGATCTGCTCCTGCTTCCGGTCGACGACGCCGATCTCTCGCTCGAGAGCCTGATCGCGACGCTGCAAGCCCTCAACCGCTATCTGCGCCATCCGCGGCTCGTCCCGGTCTTCACGTTCACCGGCCGCATGGCCGAGGAGCTGATGCAGACCCACATCCACAGTCGCCTGACCAACAACGGCCACGGCGGCGAAGCCGCGCGCAATTTCCAAGAGGCGGCCACGTCGCTGTCGATCATCGAGAGCCTGGCGCAGCAGCATTTGGCGCGCCTGTTCCCGGTGCGCAACCGGATCCGCGTCGGTCCGGCGCCCGCGCGCATTCAGGGCGCCTACTACGCCCGCCGCTCGGAGCAGAACGTGGGCGAGCTGATGCGCAACGAGAAAGAGCACGGCGTGCTTGAGCTCCTGCAGGAGGCGTCGCTTCTGCTCTTCGGCTGCCCGACGCGCCCGAAAAGCCTGCCCGTCCGCCTGCCGCTCCGCCCGTCGACCCTGCGTCGCCAGCTGCAGGTACTCGACGCGATGGACAGCGCCCTGCGCCAGCAGCAGCACCAAGACGAATCGTGGGCCGTCCGCTTCGATCGCGCCTGCTGGTCGCTGCTGAACACGCATCGCGATGTGCTCAAGGAAACCAGCCTCCATCTCGAAGATCTCTACAGCTGGAGTCCGCGCAACCTGCGCACGGTGGTGCTCGAAAGCATCTTGAGCCAGCCTGCGTCCGAGCGCCGCAAGCTGATCAAGCGCTGGCAGTACCGCACCGAGGATCGCCGCGGCCAGATTCTCGGCCTGCT
>JBCCOR010000435.1:0-4657 GCA_039025295.1 Acidobacteriota bacterium | reverse complement strand
TCGGCGAGCGGCTGCGCGACGAGCAGCCCGCCGTAGAGCAGCACGACGCCCAGGAGCGTGCCGGCGATGCTCAGCAGGCCGGCCTCGAGCACCAGCAGCGCGACGATCTTCCACGGCCGCGCGCCGAGTGCGCGCAGGATCGCCATCTCGCGCCGGCGACTTTCGAGGGTCGTGTAGAGCGCGATCAGCATGCCCAGGAAGCCGACCAGCAGGACGGCGATCGCGATCAGCCGCAGGCCGGACTCGGCGTAGTCGAGCGTCTGCCACAGCTCCGACAGCGCGACGCCCGGCAGCACCGCGGTCAGCGGCTCACTCGTCTCGTCGTTGATCTCGCGCTGCAGCCGCAGGGCGTCGGCGCGCTCTTTGGCGCCGACGAAGATCGCCGACACCGCGGGCTGCCCGGGCAGGCCGTGGTCGTGGTCGTGCGCGTGCCCGTGATCATGGCCGTCGCCGTGGGCGTGACCGTGGTCGGCATCCTCGCCGTGGGCGTGATCGTCGCCGTGCGCGTGATCGTGGCCATCACCGTGACCGTGATCGTCACCGTGCGCATGGTCGTGGCCGTGGTCATCGCCGTGATCGTCACTGTGCGCATGATCATGATCGTGGGCGTGGTCATCGCCGTGATCGTGCCCATGACCGTCGCCGTGATCGTGGCCATCACCGTGACCGTGATCGTCACCGTGCGCGTGATCGTGGCCGTGGTCATCGCCATGACCATCGCCGTGGGCGTGGTCATCACCGTGATCGTGCCCATGACCGTCGCCGTGGTCATCGCCGTGGGCGTGATCGTCGCCGTGCGCATGGTCATCGCCGTGCGCATGGTCATCGCCATGCGCATGGTCATCGCCGTGGCCGTGATCGTCACCGTGCGCGTGATCCTTGGCCTCGCCGTGATCGTGCGCTTCGCCGTCCGCGTGCGCCCCGTCGTCGCCGTGGCTGTGCCCGTGGTCGTGATCGTGCCCCTCGCCCGAATGCATCGCCTCGATGCCTTCGAGCGTGACGTACACGCCGCGGTCGACCGGCGTCGCGGTGCGCGCCAGGATGCCGACAATGGTGAAGGGATGGTCGTCGTGGTCGGCGATGCCGGGCGCGCCCGACATGCCGTGGGTCACGATCACCGTATCGCCGAGCTGATAGCTGAGGGTCTCGGCGACGCGATGGCCGACGACGACGTCGTAGATGCCCGCCGGCGCCACGCCGTCGGCGAAGGTGATCTGGCCGTCGCCGCGGAAGCGGTAGCGCTCGAAGAAGTCGGCCGTGGTGCCGACGACGCGGTAGCCGCGATGGCTGTCGCCGAGGGAGATCGGCACCGCCCACGCGACCGCCGGATGCGCCGCGATGCGTTCGTAGCTCGCCCACGACAGGTTCTGCGGCGGCGTGCCGAGGCCGAAGACGCTCGACAGCGCGAGCTGGAGCGTGCCACCGCGCGCGCCGACGATCAGGTCGGTCTTGCTGATCGTGCTCGAAAAACTCTCGCGTACGCCGTCGCGCACGACGTCGACGCCGAGCAGGAGCGCCACCGAGAGCGCGATCGAGACGATGGTCAGAACGCTTGTGAGCAGGCGACTGCGCAGCGAGCGCCACGCCAGCTGAAGGATCATGCGGCCTCCGTTGACGCGCCGGCCAGGCTGGCCAGGTCGAGCGCGCGGTCGAAGTGATCGGCGAGGGCGCGGTCGTGGCTGACGAAGAGCAGCGCGCTCTCGTGTTCGGCGCAGCGTGCGAAGAGCAATTCGAGAAAGCGCGCGCGGCGGTCGGCGTCGAGCGACGAGGTCGGCTCGTCGGCGATCACCAGCGCCGGACGACCGATCAGGGCGCGCGCCGCCGCCACCCGCTGCTGCTGACCGACGCTCAGCGCCGTCACCGGCCGGTCGAGCAGCTCGCCGATGTCGAGCGCCTCGGCGAGCGCAGCCGCGGCGTCGGCCGGCGACGCGGCGTCGCCGAGACGCGCGCGCCGCGCCGGGTTCAGGCGACACGGCAGCACGATGTTCTCGCGCACGCTGAGGTACGGAATCAGGTTGAACTGCTGGAAGATGTAGCCGATCTCGGCGCCGCGGAAGCGATCGCGCGCGGCCGGCGTGAGACCGCTCAGGTCAGTGCCGAGCACCTCGACCTGGCCGGAGCGCGCGGGCAGCACGCCCGCCAGAACCGAAAGCAGCGTGGTCTTGCCGCTGCCGCTCGGGCCGTAGAGAAAGATGCGCGCGCCGGCGTCGACGCGCAGGTGCACGTTGGCGAGCACGTCGGGCCCGCCGGGATAGCCGGCGCGCAGATCGCGGACGTCGACCGCGGGTGAAACACGACTCATGATGCGTCCTCTTCCCAGGTGAAGACCCCGCTGCCGAGGCCTTCCATGGTGAAACCGACGGCGCCCCACGGGCTCTCGTAGCTCGTAATCGCCAGCCGGCCAACAATCCACACCGGATCCCAGCCCCACCACTCGACCTCGACGCTCGTGCCCGGCGCCATCTTGACGTACACCATCTGGTTGGGCGGCGGCGGCGGCAGATGGACGCAGGCGCCAACGTAGGGCACGAGCAGGAACTCCGGGATCTTGGTGGCGTCGTCCTCGAGCGGCACGACGTAGCCCGGCAGCTGCACGAGCTGGCCGTCGAGCGCGGCCAGCTCAGTGCTGATCTCCCCCGACCACGGATCGAGGCCGGCGAGCATGTACCAATCGATCGCCGTCGCGTCGATCGAGAGATCGGCCGCGTTGGCGTTGGCGCCGAGCATCGACGGCATGCGCGGTACGACGATCACGCTGGCGATCGCCAGCAGCGCGAGCGCGCCGAGCAGCAGCTTCTTCATCATGCAGCGAGTCCCCGGTAGACCAATTCGAACACCGCCATCTCGCGCTCCTCGAGAAAACGATCGACGTCGATCGCCTCTTCCGGTCGCTGGAGCAGCGACGGCAGCGAGCTGACCATCGACGGCCGTGCGATGTGGAAGAACAGGCACGCGCCCATCACCGACACGAAGGTTTGGGCCGGATCGACCGGCCGGACCTCGCCCGAGGCGATCGCCGCCTGCAGCGCTTCGACGAACAGCCGGTAGGGCGAGCCGGGCTG
Source organism: Acidobacteriota bacterium (assembly GCA_039025295.1). GTDB lineage: Bacteria > Acidobacteriota > Thermoanaerobaculia > Multivoradales > J023 > JBCCOR01. The sequence continues at coordinate 1,595 of JBCCOR010000435.1, read as the reverse complement.
ATGGTGATAGCGCTCCAGCACCGGCACCGCCACCGGCGCGCCGATCAGGTTTTCCTGCATCCACAGATGCACCGTCACCGGATTGTCGGCGTAGGCGCGGACGTGGTGGACGACGAACGCGCGCAGCACGTCGGCGAACGGCATGCCGGGCGTGATCTCCGTCGCCAGCGTCTGGATCATCTCGTCGTAGGCGCGCTCGAACACCGCCGCGTAGAGATCTTCCTTGTGCCGGTAGTAGTAGTGCAGGGTCGATTTCTGCACGCCCGCGGCGGCCGTGATTTCCTTGGTGCTCGCCCCGTGCAGCCCTTTCTGCGCAAACACGCCGCGCGCGGCGTGCAGCAGGCGCTCTTCGGTGGTCAAGGCCTGCCGCACGTTCGCGTCGTCGGACGCGGGGTCGAAGAAGGCAATCGGGTCGACCATACCGTCATCAAGCTATCACGCGTCTCGATAGCGCAGCCGGAAGAGCAGGGTGTAGAGCACCGGCACCAGGCCGAGCGTGAGCGCGGTCGACACCACCAACCCGCCGAGCAGCGCCACCGCCATCGGGCTGAACATCGGTCCGCCGGTGAGGTAGAGCGGGATCAGGCCGCCGACCGTGGTCGCGGTGGTGAGCAAGATCGGCCGCAGGCGCCGCTGCGAAGCGATCAGCACCGCCGACGCGCGATCGCGCCTGTGATCGCGGATTTCGATCCGTATGCGATCGAGCAGCACGACCGCGTTGTTGATCACCACGCCGATCAGCGCGATCACGCCGAGCAGCGCCATGAAGCCGAACGGTTTTTGGGTGAGCAGGAGCGCCCCGACCACGCCGACGATGGTGAACGGCAGCGTCATGAGCACGATCGCCGTCTCGCGGATGGCGTTGAACTGCAGCATCAGCAGCGAGACGATCACGATCAGCGCGATCGGCCCCTTGGCGTTGATCGACGCCTGCGCGTCGCCCGACGACTCGACCTCGCCGCCGATTTCGTAGGTCTCGGTCGGCCGCCAGCCCTCAGCGCGCGCGGCGAGCCACGGCTCGACGCTGGCGACCACCGAGAACGGCGTCACGGTGCGATGGGCGTTCGGATCGAGATCGGCGTGGACGGTGACCGTGCGCTTGCGGTCGCGCCGCAGCACCTGCGCCGGCCGCATGTCGACGCCGAGATCGGCGATCTGCTCGAGCGCCACGCGCGGTCCGCCGAGCTGGTTGCCGACCTGCAGACCGGTCAGCTGATCGACCCGGTCGGCGCGCGCGGCGCGCGAGCGCAGCACCACCGGAATCAGGTCGTTGCCCTCGCGGTACTGGGTCAGGGTCAGGCCGCTGGTGGCGGTCTGCAGCGACAGCGCGACGTCGCGGCGGGTCAGGTCGGCGCGGCGCGCGCGGTTGTCGTCGACCTCGACCGACAGCGTCTTGGTCCAGATGCCCCAGTCGTTGCCGACGTTGATCACGCCCGGCTCCGCCGCCAGCTCGCGCTCGAGCGCGCGCACGTTGTCGAACAGCCGATCGAGATCGTCGCCCGACAGCCGGAACTCGAGCGGGTAGTCGAGCGGCGGCCCGTTGCGCAGCGTCTCCACCCGCGGCGTGACGTCGGGCCAGCGCTCGCGGATGTAGC
>JBCCOR010000434.1:0-4660 GCA_039025295.1 Acidobacteriota bacterium | reverse complement strand
GGCAACGATCGCCCGCGCCGCATCGACCTCGATCGTCGCGCTCTCCGCGTCAGAAGACGACCCGCACGCCGCACTGGATCTGACGCGGTTCGCCCAAGCCGCTCTGCACCGTGCCGTCGAAGTTGAACACCAGGCTGGTGCTCTCGGGCGCGCGCTCGTTGCGGCTGTTGAGCAGGTTGAAGACCTCGGCGATGGCCTCGACCTCGACCCCGCGCACCTCGAAGAGCTTCGAGACGCGCAGATCGAGCGACGAGAACTTGTTGTCTTTGCGGCCGAGGTTGCGGCGGGTGACGGTGCCGTCGGCGTTGATGCGGTCCTGCGGCGTCGCCGCGACCGCGCCGGTCTCGGTGATCGACTGCGGCTGCGCCGAGCGGTAGGTGTAGCGCGCGTTGACGTTCAGATCCCACGGCGCGCGCCACAGCACCCAGGCGTTGAAGCGATGGCGCTGATCGCGGTCGGAGAAGCTCCACTCCTTGTCGAGATCGGTGATCCGGGCGTAGCGGAAGCTGAACGGATCGCGCTCGTTGTCGTCGTTCGAGCGGTCCTTCGAGTAGGTGTAATACGCCTGCGCCTGCAGCCGATCGCCGCGCTTGGTGAAGCCGACTGTGTGCCCCTGGTAGAGGCTGTTGGCGCTCGACTCGACGGTCGTCAGCGTGCCGATGCCGTTCGCGCCGTCGGCGCCGAGGCCGGTCGACCACGGCGACCCGAGCAGCGGATCGTTGCGGTTGACAAAGCGGGTCAGGTTCTCGGTGTCGGCGTAGTTGAACTTGTAGAGCAGCGACCAGTTGGTCGCGACCTGACGCTCGATCGAGAACGCCGCCGCGACCGTACGCGGGTTCTCGAAATCCTCGTCGAACACGAAGACGTCGGGCAGGAACGGACCGCCGACGCCGTCGGTCGGCAGCAGCTCAGTGTAGGGCGGCGGCGGGCCGAGGATCGGCGTCAGCTCGCTGCTGCGGAAGAGGTTCTGGCCGACGCTGCCGTTGGTGTTGCGGCTCGAGGCCAGGATCAGGCCCGGGATGCGCGCGTAGTAGAGGCCCGCGTTGGCGCGGACGACGGTCTTGCCGTCCTTGAACGGATCCCAGGAAATGCCGAGACGCGGCTGCCACATGTCCTCATCCGAAGGAATCTCACCGTCCGACGGGAAGCGCTGGCCGTTGCGGGTCTGGCCGATGAAGTCGGCGAAGAAGACCTCGCTCGGCGGCGTGATCGGATCGGGCTGGATCTGCGCCTCCCAGCGCAGGCCGACCTGCACCGTCAGGTTGGGCAGCGCCTGCCAGGTGTCCTGAATGAACACCGCCGGCTCCTTCTGGCGGATGGTCTGCGTGCCGGCCTGCTCGGGCGTGCGACCGTCGACGCCGGCCAGCTGCAGATAAAGCAGCACCGGACCGGTGATGCTGGCGCCGTCGGGGCACGCGCCGGTCTGTGAGCTGCTGCCGTCGGAGCACTCGACGTAGCTCGGGTTGTTGACGTAGTTGATGAAGCCGTCGGTCGAGCTGAAGATGAAGCGGCCATTGCCGAAGCCGACGAAGGTCTGCGACGCCGCGGTCTCGTTGTACTCGAAGCCCGCCTTGATGCTGTGGTCACCGACCAGCCAGGTCAGGTTGTCGTTGATCTGCCAGCGCTGGTCGTTGTATTTGACCGGAATGAAGAAGGGCATGCCGAAGCGGTACTGCCGACCGAAGTCGAAGGCCGTATCGGGAAACGGACGATCGGTGCCGGCGATGGTCGGCCCCTCGTACGGACGCGGACGGTCCTCGCGCGCGTACTGCAGGCGGAACTCGTTGAGCGCGCTGTCGCTCAGGGTCGAGAACAGCGACACGCCGCCGGAGTAGGCCGACGCCTTCTCCACCGCGTTGGCGCTCGCGCCCCAGGAGTCGACGTCGAAGGTGCCGTTCTCCTGCTCCGACTCGGTGAAGTTGCCGCGCAGGGTGGCGAGATGGTTGGTGCCGACCTGCCAGTCGATCTTGGCGAGCGCGACCAGGGCGTCGTCGGAGCGCTCGATCGGCGCGTTTTCGTTCGGGCTGCCGAGACCAGCGAAGACGTCGACCACGCGCTGCTCGATGCGGTTGGGATCGTTCTGCTTGGTGATCGCCGCGTCCTGGGTGTCGAAGGCGGTGAAGAAGAACAGGCGGTCGCTCTTGATCGGACCGCCGAGCGTGAAGCCGAACTGCAGGCGATCCTCGTCGAACTCGGGCTCGCGGCTGCCGTCGGGGCGCTCGGCGCGGCTGGTCAGGCTGTCGTTGCTGAAGAAGCTGTGCGCCGTGCCCGACAGGCTGTTGGTGCCCGACTTGGTGACGACGCTGACGAAGCCGCCCGAGGAGCGGCCGAACTCGGCCGGCGCGCCGTCGGTGACCACCACAAACTCCTGCACGGCGTCCATGTTGAAAGTGAACGCCGGCCGCTGGCCACCGCGCTGCTCGCCGAAGAACGGATTGTTGAAGTCCTGGCCGTCGACCGCGATGTTGTTCTGAATGCCCTTCTGGCCGTTGATCGTCAGCTCGTCGCCGTCGGGACCCTGGACGATCGCGACACCCGGCGTGAGCTTGGTGAACTCGAGGAAGTTGCGGCCGTTGTTGGGAATGCCCTCGAGGGTCTCGCGATCGACCTTGACCACGCTCTCGGTGCGGGTGGTCTCGATCAGCGGCGATTCGGCAGTGACGACGATCTCGTCGCGGACGTCGGAGATGGTCAGCGTCAGCTGCAGATTGAGGGTTTGGCCGACGGTCAGCCGCAGGCCCTCGAGCGCCGTGTCGCGAAAGCCGTCGAGCGTCGCCCCGACCCGGTACGGACCGAGCGGCAGCAGCACGCCGCGGAAGCGACCGTTCTCCTCGGTCACGAGCGTGCGCTGGAAGTTGGTGTCGAGGTTGGTCAGGGTGACGACGACGCCGGGCAGCGGTGCACCGCTCTCATCGTCGACCGTGCCTTCGATGACGCCGGTCGTGGCCTGGGACTGCGCCAGCGCGATCGGCGCCAGCGCGAGCAGAGCGAGCAAACAGAGACAGGTGACGCGCAGCATGCGGGCGCGCAGGGTGGTTCGAAACACGGATTTCGTCCTCCGGTGTGCGATCGACGGTCGGTGCCGACGATGGCGATGCGTTAGGGCAGACGCACCATCTTTACGAAAAATTTATAAATGCGACCAACAAAGGGCCTTAGGGCGTGTTGACGCCGTGGACCCTATCGCGGCGCGTGCGCGACTGTCCATCGCTGGACGACGATCGTCGTCGACGTGACGAACCGCGCGAGCGCAGGGACGAAACATCCGCTATGCGCGCTGCGTACCACCTCCAGCCATCTCGACCGAGGCCCGCGCCGCACGGCGTGCCCCGACACCGCTTTCCCATTTCCAACGCAACCGAGATTCTTATGCGCGCACATCGCCGGTCTCTATCTGCCCCTACGCTTTCTTGCCTGCTGCTCGTTCTCGCACTGCTGCTGTCCGGCTGCGGACGCGGCAGCACCGCACAGGCGGGCACGACCTCCTCGGATTCGCGCCCGGCGTCGACGTCGAGCGACGACGCGACCAGCGGCCGCGGCGCGGACGATACCGATGCCGCCAATGACGACGAAGACGCAGAAGACGAGCGCGTGCCGGTGGAGATCGACGTGCTCGCCCGCGGCCCGATCGAGTCGGTGCTGCGCTTCTCCACCAACCTCGAGGCCGAACAGGAAGTGCAGGTCTTCGCCGAGGCGGCGCGCCGCATCGTCGCGCTCGAGGTCGAAGAGGGCGATCGGGTGCGCAAGGGCACGCTGCTCGTCCGCCTGCAGGACGACGCGCAGCGCAGCCGATTGGCCCAGGTGCGCCAGGAGCTCGACAAGGCGGAGCGTGAGTACAAGCGCCAGTCGAATCTCTACGAGCAGCAGCTGATCAGCGAGCAGGCTTACAACGACGCCACGTTCGAGGTCGAGCGCCTGACCCTGTCGCTGGCCGACGCCGAGCGCGAGCTCTCGTACACCGAGGTGCGCGCCCCGATCAGCGGCACGATCACCGCCCGCATGGTCGATCTCGGCGACTACGTGACGGTCAACCAGCGGCTCTTCGACATGGTCGACTTCGACTCGATCGTCGCCCGCATCTTCGTGCCCGAGCGCGAACTCACCCAGCTCTCGGTCGGCCAGGACGCGCGCCTCTACGCCACCGGCCTGGGCGACGCGATGCGCACCGCCGAGGTGCTGCGCATCGCGCCGGTGGTCGATCCGCGCAGCGGCACGGTCAAGGTCACGGTCGCGCTGCCCGACGCCGCGGCGCGCCAGGCGCTGCGCCCGGGCATGTACGTCGAGATCGACCTGGTCATGCAGCGCTACGAGGACGCCCTCCTCGTACCCAAGCGCGCCGTGGTCTACGACGACAACCAGGCCTATCTCTACCGCGTCGTCGACGGCGACGACCAGGTGGTCGCCGAGCGCATGCGCATCGCACCGACGATCGAAGATCGCGAGCACGTCACGCTCGGCGCCGACGACGCGCGGATCGCGGTCGGCAACCGGGTGGTGATCGCCGGCCAGGCCGGCCTGCGCGACGGCGTCGCGGTGCGCATCTAATTTGGCGATTTATCCATAAATTTATACCCTTGAGAGAGTGGATGATTTGTTATCTCAGGAGTTCATCAGCTGTTCCTACCATCTGAATTCGCCGCTGTTCCTTATTCCACTGCGC
>JBCCOR010000433.1:0-4660 GCA_039025295.1 Acidobacteriota bacterium | reverse complement strand
GTCCGCCGGGTCCGCGACCGGGTAGGCGGTCGCCGCCGCAGTCCCGCGGGCCAGGACCCGCGGCGTTGCGTCCACGTCATAGGACCGCGTATCCGCGTCGTACGCGAAGCGCTGGCGCACGCGCAGCGGGCCGTCGACCACGCCCTTGCGGCGCGTGAACAGCTCGCGTCGGCTGCTGCTGCGGCGCCGATCGAGGCCGGCGGGCGCGGGCGCGGTGACGACGACCGGCCGCAGGCGCGGACGCAGCCAGCGCCGCTGCGTCGCGTCGTCGCCTTCGGCCGATGCTGGCTCGGCCCTGCGCAGGACGGCATCGAACGCGTCGTCGATCGCCGGCGCGTCGTCGCGCATCGCGGCGGCGTGCGCGGTCGTCGCGTCGTCGGTCGGCACGTCGTCGACGGCCGCGTCGTCGGGCTGGCGCCGCCGCTGGCGCTGGACGCGCCAGCGCCAGGTGCGGTCGGTGACCCGCTGTAGCAAGCCGCGGGCGTCGGCGAAGAGTTCGGAGAAGGTGGCGCGCACCGCCAGGCTGCCGCCGACGAAGAGGCACATCAGCAGCACGACGCGCGCGCCGATCTCGTTGAGCAGCGCGCTCAGGCCGTCGGCGATGAGCACGCCGAGCACACCGCCCGGCTGCAGCGTCTCGCCGCGCCAGCCGAAATCGCTGATGCTGAGCTGGACGAGGGCCGGCAGGCTGAGCGCGATCGCGGCCATGCCGAAGAGGCGCAGGCGGTCGAAGAGTCCGGTGCGATGGCGGACGCGCTGCCACAGGGCGAACGCCAGCGGCAGCGGCAGCAGCAGGGCGACGATGCCGAGCAGCGCGAAGGCGACCGCTGCCAGCTGTGCGCCCGCATGACCGATCAGGTTGCGCGGCTCCGGCGCCCCGTCGGGGGCGTCGTGCAGCAGGCTGGGATCGAGCGGATGGTAGGTCAGCAGGCTGGCGGTGAGCAGAACGGCCAGGAAAAACAGGGCGACGACGAGGATCTCGTGCCCTTTTTCGGGGCGCATCGGGAAAAGCGCCCGCTGGCCATCCGCGTTCGGGTGGGCCGACGGGGCGTCGGCATCGGTGTGGGTGCGAGGCAGCATGAACCAGGTCTCAGCCAATCGAATGAGAATCGTGGACGGTCGTCATCACCCTTGTGGTGACCGTTCAAAGGGCCGTATGGGCGACTCAAAAGGCCGTGTGGGCGACGCGATGTCAGCAACAACTATGTATTACGGAATAGCTTACCAGACGTGTCGGCGGGTCGGTATGAAGATTCTATCGCGTTCGAACCGGTTCGGTGTTCACGATTTGTCCAGCTGCCGATGCAGCCGTACAAAACCCGCAGAATCGACGGTTTCAGCACGCTGGCCGGGATCGAGATCCGCGGCCGCGAGGGCGGCGTCGACCCGGTCGGTGGGGAAACGACTGCGCAGCGCGTTGCGCAGCGTCTTGCGCCGCTGGCCGAAGGCCGCCTGAAGGAGGATGCGAAACGCGTCGCGTTCGTTGGCCGACACCGCCGGCTTCCGCGGTTCGATGCCGACGAACGCGGCGCTGACCTTGGGCGGCGGACGAAATGCCGACGGCGGCACGGTTCCGAGCTGGCGCGCCTCGGCGTGGACGGTCGTCCAGACGCTGAGCGCGCCGTAGTCGCGGCTGCCGGGCCCCGCGGTCAGCCGATCGGCAACCTCGCGCTGGACCATGAACGCGGCGCGCCGCAGCGCGTGATGATGTGGAAGCAGATCGGCGATCAGCCGCGTGCCGACGTTGAACGGCAGGTTGCCAACGACGTCGACCGGACGGGGCAGGCGGGCGGCGTCGAGCCGGGTGGCGTCGAGGATGGCGATCCGCAGGCGCGGATGATGGCCGAGCCGCGCGCGCAGATGGAACGCCCAGGCGGGATCGATCTCGCAGGCAAGGACGGTCGCGCCGCGCGCCAGCAACTCAGCGGTCAGGACGCCACCGCCCGGACCGATCTCGATCACCGGCGCGGCGTCGGCCGGAACGGCTGCGTCGTCGGCGCGCGGCAGGCCGAGGTAGTCGAGCAGCGGTCGACACAGCGCGCCGTCGCGCAGATGATGCTGGCCGTAGCGCTTGCGCAGGGGCGGACGACGGCGGGCGGAGCGGGGCGCGGCGGGCATGGTGCGGAGAAAGCGCGAGCGATCGTGAGGCGGCGATGGACGGGCCGCGACGCGGCGAGGTGACGCGCAGGGCGCGCGGAACGGCGTCATTCTGACATGATCAGGGGCCGACGCGGCCGCCGGTCGCGCCGAACCATCGACGGAACACGTTTTGCATGAGCGCGTGAGGTCGCATCTTCCGCTGCCCGCGCGCGGCGACGCGCCATCAAGATCGGCGCGCTGCGCGTTTCTCTTGCGAGGACCTTCGCCGACCATGACCGCCGACATCGCATCCGCCACCACCACCGCCGCGGCCGACCGCACCGACATCGCCTCGCTGACCCACGAAGTCGAGCGCGAAACGCTGACCCTCAAGCAGGTCGAAGACGAGCTGCGCAAGGTGATCGTCGGCCAGGACTATTTGATCGACCGCATGCTCGTCGGTCTGCTGTGCCGAGGCCATCTGCTGATCGAAGGCGTGCCCGGCCTGGCCAAGACGCTGGCGGTCAAGACGCTGGCCGACACGCTCGAGATCGACTTCCAGCGCATCCAGTTCACCCCCGATCTGCTGCCGGCCGATCTCGTTGGCACGCTGATCTATGACCGCAAGAGCGGTGATTTCAAGGCGCGCAAGGGACCGATCTTCAGCAATCTCGTGCTCGCCGACGAAATCAACCGCGCGCCCGCCAAGGTGCAGGCGGCGCTGCTCGAGTCGATGGAGGAGCGCCAGGTGACCCTGGGCGGCGTCACCTACGCCCTCGAAGCGCCGTTTATGGTCATCGCGACCCAGAACCCAATCGAGCAGGAAGGCACCTATCCGCTCGCCGAAGCACAGGTCGATCGCTTCACGATGAAGCTCAAGCTGACCTACCCGAGCCGCGCTGACGAGGAGGAGATCCTCGACCGCATGCTGGTCGAAACCGCCCAGCCGTCGGTCGGGCCGATGCTCGACCGCGATCGCCTGCTGGCCCTTTGTCAACTCGCCGATCGGGTCTATCTCGACGCCAAGATGCGCCGCTATCTGCTCGACATCGTCAGCGCCACGCGCGCGCCGCGCGAGGCCGGCTTCGGCGATCTCGCCGACCTGATCGCCTACGGTGCCTCGCCGCGCGCGACCCTCTTCCTCGCCCGCTGTGCCAAGGCGCTCGCGCTGGTGCGCGGTCGCGGTTACGTGATTCCGGAAGACGTCAAAGAGGTCGCGCCCGACGTGCTGCGCCATCGCCTGGTCGCCACCTACGAGGCCGAGGCGGAAGAGATCACGACCGACGATTTGGTCGCGCGCCTGCTGGATCGCGTCGAGGTTCCCTGACCGCAACCATGTTCGGTTGGCTGCGTCGCCATTTGCGCTTGTCGACGACCGCGCCGTCGCGCCCGGTCGCACCGACCCTGCCTGCGGACCTCATGCGCAAGGTCCGCAGGATTGAGATATCGACCAATCGACTCGTCGATCAGGGCGTTGCCGGCAACTACCACTCGGCGTTCAAAGGGCGCGGCGTGGAGTTCGCCGAGGTCCGGCCGTACATTCCCGGCGACGACGTCCGCAACGTCGACTGGAACGTCTCGGCGCGGATGAACGACCTCTACATCAAGCGCTTCGTCGAGGAGCGCGATCTGACCGTCTTCGTCGTCATGGATGTCTCGGGCAGCCTCGGCTACGGCTCGCGCACGATTCTCAAGCGCGAGCTGGCGGCCGAGATCGCGGCGCTGCTGAGCTTCGCCGCCGTGCGCAACCAGGACCGCGTCGGCTGCGCGCTGATCAGCGATCGCCTCGAATTCTTCCTGCGTCCCGATCGCCGCCGCACGCACGTGCTGCGACTGGTGCGCGAAATCCTTATGCACCCGGGCGGCGGCAGCACCGATCTCGAGCGCGGCCTGTGGGCGACGCTCAAGACCCTGCGCCAGCGCTCGGTGCTCTTCGTGATCTCCGACTTCCTCGACAGCCTGCCGACGTCGTCGCTCAAGGCCGCGGCCGCGCGTCACGACGTGGTGGTGATCGAGCTGGTCGATCCGCGCGATCATCGCCTACCCGACGCCGGACCGGTGGTGCTGCAGGACGCCGAGACCGGGCGCATGGCGGTGGTCGACGGACGGCGCCTGGCCGACGAGCACGCCGCCCGCCGCCAGCGCGACAGCGAAACCCTGCGCACGCTGGTGCGCCAGCTCGGCATTGGCCATCTGGAGATCCGCACCGATCGCCCGTACCTCAGCACGCTGGTGAGCTTCTTCGAACGCCGACGGCGGAGACTGCGCCGATGACCGACGCGATCGCGACGTCGCGTCGCGTTTTGACGGTTTTCCTCGGCGCGCTGCTGCTGGCGGCGGTGGCGCAGGCGCGGGTGACCGTCGAAACCGCGGTGACGACGCCGCCGGCCGACGACGCGGCGCCGGCCGAGACGCCGGCGGACGCGCCGCGCGCGGCCACGATCGGCGATCGGATCGAGGCGCGCATCGTGCTCGACTGGGACGCCGCCGCGCGCGCCGCCGGCCACGATCCCGATGCCCTGCGGGCCGCGGCCGGCGCCGCGGTGCCGACGCCGACTTTCCCCGACTGGGCGGCGCCCGG
>JBCCOR010000432.1:0-4681 GCA_039025295.1 Acidobacteriota bacterium | reverse complement strand
GTTTGGTGGCCATCGTGCAGTGCGCCGTGCTCTGGTCGGAGGGCAACAACTTTGCGTTCATGACCCGGCGCCAGACGACCTGGTTCATCGGCATCTGGACGCTGATGCTGCAGGTGGTGCCGACGATTTTCCTGGTGTTCATCACCTGGCCGGTGGGCGAGTTCTTCTGTCGCCAGCGCTGGCCGGCCAAGCTCGCCGCCTGGGACGCCTTCTTCCGCGGTCGCTGGACCAACGCCACCTTCGCCCGCTCGGCGCTGCGCGGCCTGTGCGCCGGTGTGCTCGCCGCCGGCGTGCTCGCGACCCTGCTGCACGGCCTCCAGCGCGGCGTGTCGGGCGTCGACGTATTCGGCAGCACGTGGTTCGGCTTCGAGCTCGCGACCGCGGCGCCGTCGCTGGTGCTGATCGCGCTCACGATCGCCTTCCAGATGCCCCTGTACCTGATCTCAGCCTTTCTCGTCCCGAGCTGGCAGCCGAAAGGACGCATCGGCCGCTGGCTCAGGCCGCCGATGATCGTCGTCTCGGCGCTCGGCGTCGCGCTGGTCCAGACCCGCCTGCTGATGCTGCCGACCTCCGTCTGGCTGCTGGTGGTGCTGCTCATGGGGCTGGTGCCGACGGTGCTGTTTCTCACCACCGATCTCTTCACCGCGCTGAGCGCGATCTTCACCACGATGCTCGCGCTGGAGTCGGTGCCGATGCTGATCGCCGATCACGGCACGCTGCAGCTGCACGGTGCGCTCTTGCTGCTCGCCGCTGCCCTGCCGACGCTGGTGAGCCTGCGCTGGCTCGGTTCGGAGCGTGAGTTCACCTACACCTACGACGACATTCCGCCGCACGTGCGGCGCATCGCCGAGCGCGAGCGCCAGCGGGTCGAGCTCGAGACCGCGGCCGGCATCCAGAGCTCGATCCTGCCCGAGCTGCCGCCGCGCCTGAACGGCGTCGATCTGGCCTACTCGTATCTGCCCGCGTCGGAGGTCGGCGGCGACTTCTACGACGTGCTGGCGCTCGAGGACGGCCGCGTCGCGCTCGCCATCGGCGACGTCGCCGGCCACGGCGTGTCGAGCGGGCTGGTGATGTCGATGGTCAAGTCGGCGCTCGCCGTCCAGGTGACCTACGATCCCGAGATCGCGTCGGTGCTGGCGACGCTCAACCGCATGGTCCATCAGGGCGCGCGCCAGCGCCTGCTGACCACCCTCTGCTACGCCCTGATCGATCCCGCGCGCGGGCAGGTGACCTACAGCAGCGCCGGGCATCTCGAGCCGTACCGCATCACCGGCGACGGCCGCGTCGAGTCGCTGCGGGTCGGCGCCTATCCGCTCGGCGTGCGGTCGCAGATCACGCCCCAGGTGCGCAGCTCGCGGCTCGAGGCGGGCGACGCCCTCTTCCTCTGCAGCGACGGCCTGGTCGAAGCCTGCCCCGAAGGCAGCGACGAGCCGTTCGGCTTCGATCGCCTCGAGGCCAGCCTGCAGCGCCACGCCGCGCTGCCGCCCGACGCGCTCAAGGAAGCCGTGCTCGATGATCTCCAGCGCTATCTCGGCCATCCGCTGAGCGATCACGCCCTCGGCCGCCAAGAGGACGACCTGACCATCTTGATCGCCCGGCTCCCGGGCGACTGAACCGGCGAATTGCCTTGCGCGCGCGAAGCGATTGAACGACCGCGCGAAGCTGGTAAAGTAGCGCCGCAGCGCGGCTTGGCGATCCCTGCGATCGCGTTCGCGCCCCGCCCCAGCCGGCCGATCTGGCCGGCGTCGATCGAATTCCCTCTCGACGACCCGTACGATCGCCCCATCCGCGTCCCGACAGCGAGCGCTCCGCGCGTTCGGGCTTTCTGCGCACGTCATCGAACACGGCGAGCATGCCACCCCCAAGGAGAGCGATTTGAAAATCCACGAGTACCAGGCGAAGGAGATCCTGCGTCGCTACGGCGTGACGACGCCGCGCGGCGTCGTCGTCACCGACGCCGCCGAAGCGCGCGCGATCTGCGAAGACATGGGCGGACGCTGCGTCGTCAAGGCCCAGATCCACGCCGGCGGACGCGGCAAGGGCGGCGGCGTCAAGCTGGCCGCGAGTCCCGACGAAGCGGTCGCGCACGCCGATGCGATCCTCGGCATGCAGCTGATCACGCACCAGACCGGCCCCGAAGGCCAGACTGTGCGCCGCGTGCTGATCGAGGAAGCGCTCGACATCGATCGCGAGCTCTACTGCGCGGTGCTGCTCGACCGCACGCTCGGCAAGCCGATCGTGATGGCGTCGCAGGCCGGTGGCATGGATATCGAGGAGGTCGCTGAGAACACCCCGGATGCGATCGTCCGCGTCGCCTTCGATCCGCATCTCGGCCTGCTGCCGTTCCAGGCGCGCCGGGTGACCGACGCGCTCGACCTGCGCGGCAAGACCGGCCGCGCGGCGCAGAAGCTGCTCCACGGCCTGGCCCGCGCCTTCCTCGAGACCGACGCCGCGCTGGTGGAGATCAATCCGCTGATGATCACCGGCGGCGGTGACGTCGTCGCCCTCGACGCCAAGGTCAACTTCGACGACAACGCCCTCTTCCGCCAGCGCGCTATCGCCGAGATGCGCGATCTCGACGAAGAGAACCCGCTCGAGGTCGAGGCCAGCAAGCACGGCCTCAACTACATCAAGCTCGACGGCTCGATCGCCTGCATGGTCAACGGCGCCGGCCTGGCGATGTCGACCATGGACATCATCCAGCTCAGCGGCGGCTCGCCCGCCAACTTCCTCGACGTCGGCGGCTCGGCCAGCCAGGAGGCGGTCAAGAACGCCTTCCAGATCCTGGTCTCGGATCCCGCGGTCAAGGCGGTGCTGATCAACATCTTCGGCGGCATCGCGCGCACCGACCGCATCGCGCGCGGCGTGGTCGGCGCGATCGAGGAGCTCGGCAACGTCACGCTGCCGGTGGTCGTTCGCCTGGAAGGAACCAACGTCGAAGAAGGCCGTCGCGTCCTGCGCGAGGCCGATTTCGACTTCATCGTCGCCGCACACATGGCCGACGCCGCCGACAAGGTGGTCGCCGCGGCGCAGGGAGGTGCGTAATGGCGATTTGGGTGGGCAACGACACGCGTTTGCTCGTGCAGGGCATCACCGGCAAGGAGGGTGAATTCCACGCCCTCGGCTGCCGCGACTACGGCACTCAGGTGGTCGCCGGCGTGACCCCCGGCAAGGGTGGCCAGGCGGTCGACGGCATCCCGGTCTTCGACGACGTCGCCACGGCGCGCGCCGAGACCGGCTGCAACGCCACCATGATCTTCGTGCCGCCGCCGTTTGCCGCCGACGCGGTGATGGAGGCCGCCGATGCCGGCGTCGAGCTGATCGTCTGCATCACCGAGGGCATTCCGGTGAACGACATGCTCAAGGTGCGCGCGTTCCTCGCCGATCGCCCGTCGAGCCGCCTGATCGGGCCGAACTGCCCGGGCGTGATCACGCCGGGCGAGGCCAAGATCGGCATCATGCCCGGCCACATTCACCGGCCGGGCGCGGTCGGCGTGGTCAGCCGCTCCGGCACGCTCACCTACGAGGCCGTCTGGCAGCTGACCAACCTCTATCTCGGCCAGTCGAGCTGCGTCGGCATCGGCGGCGATCCGCTCAACGGCACCAACTTCATCGATGTGCTCACCGCCTTCCAGGCCGACGACGCCACCGAGGGCGTGATCATGATCGGCGAGATCGGCGGTGAGGCCGAAGAAGACGCCGCGTCCTGGGCCAAGGCGCACTTCACCAAGCCGCTGGTCGGCTTCATCGCCGGCCGCACCGCGCCGCCGGGACGCCGCATGGGCCACGCCGGTGCGATCGTCTCGGGCGGTAAGGGCACGGCCGAAGGCAAGATGGCCGCCATGCGCGACGCCGGCATCCACGTGGTCGAGTCGCCCGCCGACATGGGCACGACCCTCGCGGCCGCGCTGAAAGACTGAGCACCGCGCGGCGATCCCTTCCCTTCTCAACCATCACGCATCCATCACGTCCAGGAGACGGATTCACACCATGCAAACGACCCTGACGATCATCAAGCCCGACGCTTTCGCGGCGGGCAACACCGGCAACATCCTCGCCCATCTCCAGGGCGAGGGCTTCGCGCTGCGCGGCCTGCGCCAGCTGCATCTCAGCCAGGCCCAGGCCGAGGCGTTCTACGCCGTGCACGCCGAGCGCCCGTTCTACGGCGATCTGGTGGCCTTCATGACCCGCGGCCCGGTCGTCGTCGCCGCGCTGGCGCGCGCGGACGCCGTGACCCATCTGCGCGCCGTGATGGGCGCGACCGACGTCGCCAAGGCCGAGGACGGCACGATCCGCAAGCTTTACGGCACGTCGATCGAGGAGAACGCGATCCACGGCAGCGACTCACCTGAGAACGCCGCCATCGAGGTCGACTTCTTCTTCCGTCAGTCGGAGCTCGCGCCGGTCTGACGCCGCGCGCATCGTCACGCCGCGCCGCGCACGCGCGGTGCCGCCACGCCCCGATCGCTCCGGCTGCAGCCGGCCGCGATCGGGGCGTTTTCGTATGCGCTGTCGCCAGCGCGGCGCCGCGCGTCGACGCGCACCATTATCGATCTGGATCGAGAATGGTGCGCGTCGACGCGCGGCGCCGCGCAGGCGACAGCGCATACGAAAACGCCCCGATCGCGGCCGGCTGCAGCCGGAGCGATCGGGGCGTGGCGGCACCGCGCGTGCGCGGCGC
>JBCCOR010000431.1:0-4700 GCA_039025295.1 Acidobacteriota bacterium | reverse complement strand
GCGCGAACGGCGGCGGCACGTGCAGCTCGATCGTCACGGCGTCGCCCGCGACGAGCGGCGTCCACAGCTGGCCGTCGGGCGCGACGTCGCCGGCGTCGTAGGGGCCGAGCGGCGGGCTGCCATCGTCGCCGTAGAGCCACAGGCGCGCCGACGCGGGCAGCGCGACGCGGTCGAAGGCGAGGTTGAGATGACGCGCGCCGGGCGCGGTGATGCGCACGCGCCACAGCCAGCCGTCGGCGTCGCCGAGGAAGGTCCAGGTGCCGAAGGTCGCGGGATCTTGCTCGATCGCGACGCGGTCGGCGAAGACGTGCGGGCCACGCGCCGCGCGATCGGCGTCGGCTGCGGCGCGCGCGGCGTCGAACGGCGGCAGCGCGTGGACGGCGATCGGGCCGTCGTGCGCTGGATCGAGCGCGGCGCTCGGCGGCATGCCGCTGCCGTCGGCGCGCGCGATCGCGACCAGCAGCAGGAGCAGCGTCGAGGCGAGCAGTAGGGCGCGCGGCGCGGCGCGGCGCGCAGGGGACGGCGGGGGAGCGGCAGGCAGCATGGGCTTCCATGCTACAACGGCATGAGCTAGTGCGCGCGCCTGTCCGGCTTGTGCCGCGCTCGTCGCTCGCGTCACGCGGCGCTTGACCCGATCGCCGCGGACCGATAGACAGTCGTCCATGGCTGTGATCGAAGTCGACGGACTGCGCAAGGTTTTCCACGTCCACCGCAAGGCGCCTGGATTCTGGAATTCGGTGCGCGCACTGGTGAAGCGGCAGACGGTGGAGAAAGTCGCCGTCAAGGACGTGTCGTTTGCGGTGGAGGAGGGCGAGATCGTTGGTCTGCTGGGCGCGAACGGTGCCGGCAAGACGACGGTGGTCAAGATGCTTGCCGGCATCGTCCATCCGACCCGCGGCGACGCGCGCGTGCTCGGCATGCGACCGTCGACGCGCGACGACCGCCTGCGCCGCCAGATGGCGCTGATCATGGGCCAGAAGGCGCAGCTGTGGTGGGATCTGCCGGCGGCCGACAGCTTCCTGCTGCTCAAGGAGATCTACCAGATTCCCGAGGCGCGCTACCGCGAGCAGCTCGATCAGCTGGCCGCGATGCTGCAGGTCGAGGATGAGCTCTACGTCCAGCTGCGGCGGCTGTCGCTCGGCGAGCGCATGAAAATGGAGCTGATCGCGGCGCTCTTGCACACGCCGCGCGTCGTCTACCTCGACGAGCCAACGATCGGTCTCGACCTGACCGCGCAGCGCGCGGTGCGCGAATTCGTGCTGCGCTACCGCCGCGAGCACGCGCCGGCGATGCTCGTGACGAGCCACTACATGGAGGATATCGAGCGCCTCTGCCCGCGCATTCTCATTCTGCGCCAGGGCGAGCTGGTCTACGACGGCTCGCTGCGCGAGGTGATCGCGCGTTACGCCCGCACCAAGGTCGTGATCGCCCATCTGGCGCCGCAGGAGACGCCGGTCGTGCCGCACGCGTCGCTGGCGGCGCTCGGCACGGTCACGCTCGACGACGACGGCGCGACGCTCAAGCTCGAGGTGCCGCGCGACGCGGTGACCACCGCTGCGGCCCGCCTGCTCGAACACCATCCCGTGCTCGATCTCGCGATCGAAGACGAGCCGGTCGGCGCCGTCATCGAGCGCATTCAGCAGGCTCAGGGCGACGAACACGCAGAGGACGCGGTCGTTGCGGACGCGATCGGCGCGCGCGCGCGGGTCGAAGAGGGGCGGGCGTGATCCGGGCGATGCGCCAGCACCTGATTCGTCCGCGCCTCTTCTGGCAGGTGCTGAGCGTCGAAACGCGCAAGCTGATGGCCTACCGCTTCGACTTCTGGGCGACGACGGTGGTGTCGTTCGCGGTCAATCTCGGCATCGCCTACGCGCTCTGGCGCGCGATTTTCGACGCCAGCGGCCAGGAAGAGATCGGCGGCTTCGACTTCGTGGCGATGATGCGCTACTACGTCACGGTGCTGATCGTGCGCCGCCTGGTGCGCGTCCACGAGCGCCAGCGCGGGCTCTCGGCCGACATCTACGAGGGCACGCTGACCCGCTATCGCCTCTATCCGACGCCCTATCTGCCGATGAAGTACGCCGAGCATCTCGGCGGCCTGCTGCCGGCGGTGGTGCAGGTGGTGGTGCTGATCGCGGCCGTGCTGCTCGTCGCGCCGGGCGACGTCGTCGCGCGCGCGCTCGCGGCGCTGACGCCGGGCGCGCTGGTCATGGGGCTGGGGGCGATCGCGGTCGCCAATCTGCTCTCGTATCTGCTGATCGTGCCGATCCAGGGCATCGCCTTCTGGGCCGACAACGTCTGGGCGCTCGACACGATGATGCGCTTTCTCGCCTCGTTCTTCGGCGGCATCCTCGTGCCCCTCGCGCTCTTCCCCGACGCGGCGCGCGCGGTCGTCCAGTGGCTGCCGTTCGCCTATCTCTACGATCTGCCGGTGCGCGCCGTCACCGGACAGCTCGGCTGGAGCGAGTGGGCGCTCGGCATGCTGGCCGGCAGCGGCTGGTGCGTCGCGCTGGCGCTGATCGGCAGCTGGGTGTGGCACCGCGGCGACCGCATCTACACCGGCGTGGGGATCTGACGCCGTGGCCCGCTATCTCCGCCTCTACGCCGCGTTCCTGCGCTTCAGCTTCTCGCGCGCCTTCGAGTTCCGCTTCGATTTCTACTTCCGCGTCGCGATGGACGTGATCTTCTACGCCGTCAGTCTCGGCTTTTTCCACGTGCTCTACCGGCACACGTCGAACCTCGGCGGCTGGACGGAAGCGCAGGCGTATATTTTCGTCAGCGGCTTTTTGATGGTCGACGCGATCCACATGACGTTCTTCTCGAACAACCAGTGGTGGCTGCCGATCTTCATCAACCGCGGCGATCTCGACTACCACCTGACGCGGCCGGTGTCGTCGCTGTTCATGCTCAGCCTGCGCGAGTTCGCCGCCAACTCCTTTCTCAACCTGGTGCTGGCCGCGGGGCTGATGGCCTGGGCGATCGGGCGCTATCCGGAGCCGCTCGGCGCGGGGCGGATCGCGCTCTTCGCGACGCTGCTCGTCGCCGGCGCGGTGCTGCGCTATCTGGTGCGCATGTGCTTCATCATCCCGGTGTTCTGGCTGCATTCGAACAACGGTCTCAACGAGATCAACTGGTCGCTCGACGAGCTCTCGGATCGACCCCATCAGATCTTCTACGGCGCGACCCGGCTGGCGCTCTTGACCGTGCTGCCGTTCGGCGTGATCGTGTCGGTGCCGGCGCACGCGCTCTTCGGTGCGGCGCCGTGGACGAGCGCGCTTCACGTCGCAGCGGTGGTCGTCGGCTACTTCGTCGTGGTCGTCGCCTGGTGGCAGATGGGTTTGCGCGCCTACAGCTCGGCGTCGTCGTAGCGCGCCGCCACCCTTGGACCCTCGGCCGTTTGGTGGGACAATCGGCGCGCGAATTCCGCTGTTGATATCGCTCGAGAGGAGTCCCCAGATGTCCGATGATCCGCGCCCGCCGGGAAGCCGATCCCCGATCCTGAACGTCCAAGAGCTGCTCGCCACCGGCCTGTCGTCCGACGCCGCGTCGGCGCCGCCGGTGCCGCCGACGCCGGTGCCCGATATGCCGGCGCCGATGCGGAACCGCCTCACGCCGCCGCCCGCGCTGCCGCCGGTGCCGGGCGTGGCAACCGAGGGGCGCCGCCGCACGGCGCGCGCGTCGAACGAGGAAGCGGCCGCGGGCCGATCGTCTGCGGGCAGCAGCCCGGCCGACGGCGACGACGGACGCCCCTACCGTTCGATCGAAGATCCCGTGCGCTTCTCGCGCTCGCATCTGTGGGCGCTGCAG
Organism: Acidobacteriota bacterium; assembly: GCA_039025295.1. Lineage (GTDB taxonomy): Bacteria > Acidobacteriota > Thermoanaerobaculia > Multivoradales > J023 > JBCCOR01. Next base: position 893 of record JBCCOR010000431.1, on the reverse strand, counting down.
CGCGCGTATTTCGAGCGCACCGGCGTCGACGCCTGGCGCAAGAACGTCGTGCCGCACTACGTCACGTCGAATCCGTTCATCGCCCAGGCGTACGCCCAGCAGATCATCGGCTTCCTGCGCGATCTCCAGGCGCGCGGCCTGGCGGGCGACAATCCGGTCTACATCCTCGAGCTCGGCGGCGGCTCGGGGCGCTTCACCTTCCAGGTGCTCTACGCCCTCTACGACCGGATGATGCGCTCGAGCCTGCGGCACGTGAAGCTGCGCTACGTCTTCACCGACTTCGCCGAGAAGAACCTCGCGTTCATCGCCAACCATCCGCAGCTGCGGCCGTTCTTCGAGAGCGGCCTGCTCGACGTCGCGGCGTTCGACACCGTCCGCGACAGCCGCATCCATCTGCGCCTGAACGACGAGATCCTCGGCCCGAGCAGCCTGCGCAATCCGCTCATCGTGCTCGCCAACTACGTCTTCGACAGCCTGCCGCACGACATCTTCCGCATCCGCAATCGCGCAATCCACGAGGTCTTGATCGGCCTCGACGCGCCCGCCGACGTCGACGAGGGCGATCCGGCGCTGCTGCCGCACGTGCGCCTGCGCAACGAGGACGTGCCCTTCGAGGGCGCGTACTACCACGACGAGGCCCTCGACGGCGTGCTCGAAGATTACCGCCAGGGGCTCGACGACGTCTTCATCACCCTGCCGATCGGCGGCTTCGACTGCATCAGCCGACTCGCCGATCTGCACGAGCATCGCCAGCTGATGCTGATCTGTGCCGACAAGGGTATTCATCAGCCGGCGGACTTCGACATCGAGCTGCCGCCGGTCGGCCGCCACGGCAGCATCTCGATGCAGGTCAACCTCGACGCGCTCGGCCGGGTGATCGCGCGTCGCGGCGG
>JBCCOR010000430.1:0-4710 GCA_039025295.1 Acidobacteriota bacterium | reverse complement strand
CGTGACGTCGTTCTCGGTGCGCGCGGGCGTGCCGCTCGGCCGATGCTGACGCCGACCGTGGTGATGTCGCGATCGATCCCGAACGCACCGTCCGGTTCATACATCGTGTGGGTGGCGTTGAGTGCGATGCTGACGATGCGGCCGAGCGGCACGCCCGCGCGCACCGAGAACGACGTCACGTCGTCCTGCCGCGACGGCCCCGCGGCCGCGCCCAGGCGGCGAACGTAGCGATCTTCGCCGGTCTCGATCAGGGCGCCGATGGCGAACGACGCGCGCTGGGCGGTCAGGCTGACGCCGTAGCGCGTGCTGCGCAGATGCGAGAACGCGTCGCTGACGACGAAGCCGAAGTCGCGCCGCACGCTGGTCGTCAGCTGCACGGCCTTGCGCAGATCCCAGCGCGTCTCGAAGCGCCCGGTGAGCTCGTCGAAGCCGGCGAAGACCGAGCCGGCCTCGGCTTCGGCGTCGTGCTGCTGCAGGCGCAGCGTCGCGCCGAAGCGGTTGCCGTCGAAGCGCACGGCCAGGCCGAGGATGTCGTCCTCGAAGTCGAGCAGGCGCGCGCCCTGATCGAATTCGACCGTGCTGCGCGACGCCACCAGGTCGATCTGCCAGTCGCTGCGCGGCGTCAGGCGGACGCCGACGCCGACGCGGTCGGCGTCGCGATCGAGCTGTTCGAAGCGCGCGTCGCCGTCGTCCTGCGAGAGGCTGCTGACCCGGCTGGCACGCGCGATCAGGCCGACGCGCGCGCTCAGCTCGACCACCGCCGCGACCTTGCTGGTGCGCGTCTCCTGGCTGGTCAAGCGCTGGATCTCGGGACTGAACAAGCCCTGCTGGGTCTGCCAGCGCTGCGAGAGCTCGATCCGCGCGCGGCCGAAGGTGCCGAACAGGCCGGCGCCGTAGCGTCCGTTGAGCTGTCGACGGTCCTCGTCGTCGGCCCACCAGACGTATTCGGGCAGGGCGTGCAGCGCGAGCAGCGCGCGCGCGCCGAAGCGCACGTAGCCGAACGCACCCGCGCCGACGGTGAGGGTGACGTCGTCGTCGACGTCGGGGCCGTCGCCGCTGACCACCGACAGATCGCGCAGGCCGGCCCAGGGGCGCACGCGCAGCACGCCGAGCCGCAGCCGGGCGTCCGCGACCGCCTCTTCGAGCGCCTGCCTCGGCGGGATGTCGTCGTCGGCACCGAGTCCGGCCGAGCCGCTATACTCCTCGGCCTGCGCCCCGCTCGAAAGTGTCGTCAGCAGGCTGATGACGAGCAGCCATCCGAACCCGCGGCCGCACCGGCGGCGCGCGACAGAACGCGTGTGATGAAACTCCATGACAGAACGCATCTCCTCGGCGCGTGGTCGAACGGAAGGTCGATGATCGGACGTGCGCGCGCGGCGCGGGCGCGGCGGATCGAGATCGGTGGGCGAAACGTGCGCCGATCATACGCCAAGTGCCGATGACGAGCGGACTGCATCGCCGACTCGCCGCCGGCCTGCTCGGGCTGACGCTGGTGTGCGCGCCGCTGCTGTTCGGCGGCGCGACACCGGGCGGGCGCGCAGCGCTGCAGATGCTGGCGCTGATCGCGCTCGCGCTGATGCTGCGCGACGACGACGCCGTCGACGATCTGCGTCGCGCCCAGCTGCCCGCCCTGGCGGTCGCGGGCGTCGCGCTGTGGGGCCTCCTCCAGAGCCTGCCCTGGCCGCGGGCCGCGCTGCGCGCGCTGTCGCCGGCCGCCGACGCGCTGTGGCGCGACGCGCACGCGCTGCTCGGCGACGCCGTCGGCGCGCCGATGATCAGCGACGCCGCGTGGTTCGCGCCCTCGCTGGCGCCCGTGGCCAGCCGCGCCGCCGCCCTGCAGTGGTTCGCAACAGCCGCCGCCTTCCTCGCCGCGGCGGCGCTCGGACGCCAGCGCGATCTGCGCCGCCTGCTGCTCAGCGCCTTGATCGTCGGCGGCGTCGCCCAGGCGATCTTCGGCGGCATCCAGCGCCTGCGCGGCGTGGCGCGCATCTGGGGCGTCGAGGTGCCCGGCGATCCGGCGCGCCTGCGCGGCACCTTCGTCAATCCCGATCACGCCGCCTACTTTCTCGGCCTGACGCTCTGCGTCGCGTTTTCCTGGCTGGTGTGGAACCTGCGCCGCGGGCGGCGCTACGACCGCTTCGACGATCATCTCTTGCGAATCGCCGCGCCGGTGCTGGTCTGCGTCGTGCTCAGCCTGGGCGTGGTCTTCACCGGCTCGCGCGGCGGCCTGGTCGCAACGCTCGGCGCGCTCGTCGGGCAGAGCGTCCTGCTGGTGGTGGCCCAGCGTCGGCATCAGGCCGACGCGCCGTCGAGCGATGCACACGCGGCGGTGACGACGTCGGACGTCGCGGCGTGGTCGCGCGCGCGGCGGCTCGCACCGCTGGGCGCGGCCGCGCTCGGTCTGGCGCTGATCGGCGTCGCGCTGGCGGTGATCGGGCCGTCCGACGGCCTGCGCCGCTGGCGCGAGACCGCCGCCTACGACCTCGCCACCGACGGCCGCCGCGCCGCCTACGCCGACGGCCTCGCGCTGGGCGCGCGCTTCCCGCTGGTCGGGGTCGGCCTCGGCGTCTTCGGCGACGCCTTCCCGATGGTGCAGCGCCCGAGCCTGGGCGGCACCTGGCAGCATCTGCACAGCGACGTGCTCGAGCTGTGGATCACCGGCGGCGTGCCGGCGGTGCTGCTGATGCTGATCGGCGGCGGCGCCCTGGCCCGCCGCCTGCTGCACGCGCGCCAGCGCGGCCGCCGCTCGGAGGATCGCGCGGTCGCCGTCGCCGGCCTCGGCGTGGCGGCGTTCGCCGGCGCCTTCGCGCTGGTCGACTTCGGCATCACGACGCCCGCCAACGGCTACGCGGTCGCGATCGTCCTCGGCCTGGCCTTCGCCACCCCGTGCGGCCGCCTCGCCCAGCGGCGGCCGGGACGGCGCGTGCCGATCGAGGCCTCGGCGGCCCCGTCCGCGACGATGCCGCTCGATGCGCCCTCAGTCGCCGAGCGCGACCGCGCCCGGGCGCAGGATCCCCCCCGCGACCAGCTCGATTTCGAGCAGATGCGGCCCATCGCCCGCGGTGATCGCCAGACCATCGATCGTCACCCGCGCACCGCGGCGGATCGACCGCGTGGCGACGTGCCCCCCGTTCCATAGAAACCGAACCGCGCCGCCGCCGCCCGATGCGTCGGCGATGGTGATCGTCACCCGATCGGCCGCGCGCGATGGCAGCACGAGCAGCGCGCGCCGACCGCCGCGACCGGTCCACGCATCGGCCGGCCAGCGCGCGCGACGGCTCGCGGCGTCGCCGGCGCCGGCATCGCGCGCGCCGCCGAGCGCGCGCTGCACCACCGCCGACGTCCAGGCGACGAGCGCCTCGGGCGCAGCCTGGGACGCGGCGAGATGGGCGCGCGCGCGGCGCAGTTCGCGCAGTGCTCCCGCGCCGTCGCCGGCCCGCGCCAGCGCGCGCGCGTGCGCGAGCTGGTACGCGATCCACGCGGGATCGTCGTCGCCGGGCGCCAGCTGTGCGACGCGGCGCGCCTGCTCGGGATCGTCGCCGAGCAGGGCCACGTGCGCGCGCTGCGGCACGCTCAGGCTGCGCGCCGCGCGGCCGAGGCGGCGCACGGTGGCGGGCGCGAGCAACGGCCGGTCGATCGTGCCGAGCTCGATCGACCGCGTCAGCCAGCGATCGACCACCGGCGTGCCCTGCAGGCCGGCCAGACCGGCCGGATAGAGCCGCAGCGCCTCGTCGATCAGCGGCGCGAACGCGCGCTCGAGCGGCGCGCGGCCGAGCAGCTGGCGCAGCTGCGAGCGGCTGTTGAAGCGCTCGCCCAGCCGCAGCCGGATGCGGGCATCGTCGAGCCGGCCCTGGAGCTCGCCGGTGAGTACCGCCCGCTGGCGCGCCTCGGCGTCGAGAAAGGCGCGCCACTGGCGACGCGCGGCGTAGGTGTCAGCGACCAGCATCCAGGCCTCGGCGCGGTCGGGAATCGGCGCGGCGGCGAGCGCGGCGTCGCCCTCGGCGAGCGCCAGCCAGCGCGGCGCGAGGGCGCGGAAGCCGTCGGGGTCCTCGGCGAAGGTCTCGCGCAGCAGATCGACCGCGTAGTCGCGCCGATCCGCGCCCAGCGCGCGCCACTGCGCGAGATACAGCGCCGCGAGGAATCGGCGCGGCTCGCGCTTCGACGGCGCCACCGTCTCGCGGGCGTGGAGCAGCGGCGCCTGCCAGTGCGCGGCTTCGGTAAAGAGCCGCGGATCGCGCGTCTGTGACCAGGCGAGATAGCGCGCCGCCCCGAGCAGCATCGATGCTTCCCACGAGGTCGGCCGACGCGCCAGCACCGCGCCGGCAAGATCGGCGGCGCGCGTCAGATCGTCGACGCCGCTCAGGACCGGTGCGGCCTCGGCGGACGCGGGCGGGTCGTCGCCGCCGCCGGGCCGCGCGCGGTGCACGGTCGTGCGCGCGACGGTCAGGCGCATGGCGTCGATCCCCGCAGCGCCGGCGCGCGGCAAGGTGGTGGCGCGCGCGCGCTGGCGCGCGACTTCCTGCGCCAGTGCGGCCGCTGCCAGCGCGACGCAGACCATCATCAGCAGCGCGCGCGCGATCCGCGCACGGCGCGGCGGCGCGGCGGCGTTCGGGGCGGTGCGGTCGCGGCTCATTCGGGTATCGTACTCGACCGTGTCCAACCTGATCCCCACCGACGCCCGACCGCTGTGGACCGCGCCGCGCCGCGCCG
>JBCCOR010000429.1:0-4712 GCA_039025295.1 Acidobacteriota bacterium | reverse complement strand
CGCGTGGTTCCGCACGGCCGACGCCCGCCACGACGCCGCGCGCGCCGTCCCCGACGACGATGCGACCGCGGCGAGCTACGACGAAACCTTCGCCCTCTCGCTGACCCACAACCGCCCCGACGCGAGCTACGGCTTTTTCGGCGAGGCGACGGTCGGCGGCGCCGCAATGCCGGTGATGGGCAACGTCCAGGAGATGTTCTTCGACCGGCCGAAGGTGTCGGGCGAGGCGACCCAGAAGGCGCTGCGCGGACTGCGCGACCAGCTGCGCGCGTTCGCGCTGCGCTATTTCATGCGGGTGAGTGATTTTCGACGGCCCGAGCCGTTTCCGGATGCCAGCCAAACGCCGCCGGCCTATCTCAAGGCGCTCAGCTGGTGCCCGGAGACGACCGATCCGGCGGCGGGCTTCGGCTTCACGCAGCATCTCTACCGGCGCCGTGACGGCGTCGTCGGCCGCTTCGACGACGCGGCCCAGCACGCGATCGTCGATCTGCGCCGGCTGCGCACCGACTACGCGTGGATCGTGGTCAAGGTCGACATCTTCGACTTCGCCTTTTCCGCCGCCCCGCTCGGCCCGGGCACGCCCGCGCTGCGCGTGCCGCTGGCCGAGTCGAGCTATCTGGTGCTGAGCAGCGACTTCCTGATCGACGAGAGCGACGACGACGATCCCGAGCGCCTCGGCCGCTACGGTCTCGGCTACGCGTTCCTGCCCGCGCCCGACGACGACAGCGTGCTCGCCTACGGCCCGGGTCGGTTCGAGGCGGCGATCCAGCAGATCGAATTTGCGATCGATCGCAAGGGCACGATCACGGCGCGCATGGGCTTCGTCGCCAACCGGCCGGAGCAGGTGCTCGACGTCTCCCTCGATCCGATGCGCTGGGGCATGCGCATGGCCGACGCCGCGGCCGAGATGCCGATGCCCGGCGCCGGCGCCGTGGCCGGCGCGCGCGACGCGATGATGCGCGTCATGGATCCGATGCGCCGGCTGATCGATCGCCTGCCGGGCGGCGCCATGCTGAGCGACGGCGCCAGCCTGGGGGTCGATCCGGTGTCGGCCTACGTGCTCTTCGCCAACCTCGTCTCGGGCGGCGCGGCCGGCCGCGATCTGTGCATCGACAGGGCCACGCTCGAGCGCGAATTCCTGCTCCAGCACTTCACCCAGCACTACAACGTCATCGCCGGCGCCCTGGTGACCTGGCGCCAAATCGCCGACTGGACCGACGCCAACGGCCTGCCCGGCTGGGTGGAGACGGGGGTGTCGTCATGAGTGGCATGCAGATGGTCTCCGACGCGGCGGCGACGGCGCGGGCGGTGGCCCACGTCGACGGGCCCGAGGAAACGCACGCGGTGGTGTTCTCGGGCGGCGGCGCCGACGGCGCCTACGAGGTCGGCGTGCTCAAGGCGCTGTGCAGCGGGCGCAGCCCGACCACCGGCTACGAGCCGATCGAGCCCAAGATTTTCGTCGGCACCTCGATCGGCTCGTTCAACGCCGCCTACCTGGTGTCGCAGTGGGACGAGTACGGCCTGTCGTCGATCAGCAATCTGGCCACCACCTGGCTCGAGCGCATCGCCGACACCGACGCCAACCCGCGCGGCGGCGGCACCTACCGCATCCGGCTCAATCCGCTCGACCTGATCGATCCGCGCCGCTACGTCCACGACCCGATCGCGCCGCTGGCCGACTTCACCCGCGACGTCACCTTCCTCGGCTGGGACGGCGTCCAGCGCGTGGCGAATCTGTTCACCGATTCGGCGCCGATGATCGACCGCGTCAGCGGCCTGTTCAACATCGGCAGCCTGGTCTCGGTCGCGCCCTGGGAGAAGACCCTGCGCGAGACGATCAACTACCGCAACCTCCGGCGCTCCTCGCGCACGCTGCGCATCGCCGCGACCAACTGGGCGCAGGGCGAGGTGCGGGTGTTCGGCAATCACGACATGACCGACCGCATGGGGCCGCAGGTGATCCGCGCCTCGAGCGCGGTGCCCGGCTTCTTCCCGGTGGCGCAGGTCGGCGCCCAGCCCTACGTCGACGGCGCGGTGTTGATGAACACGCCGCTCAAGCCGGCGGTGCACGCCGGCGGCACGGTGCTGCACGTGATCTACATGAACGCCGACGTCAAGAACATGCCGCTCAAGCGCCTCGAGTCAACCGTCGACAGCCTCTACCGCACCCAGATCATCGCCTGGGCCGAGGCGGTCAACCGCGACATCAAGCGCGCCGCGTCGTACAACGAAGGCCTCGCCATGCTCGCCCGCGCGCACGACGCCCAAGAGGTGCAGGGCGACGACGCCGAGCACTATCTCGGCGCCGCCGGGCCGGTGCTGCGCCGGCTCAAGCAGGGCCGGCTCTACCGGCCGCTGACCATTCATCGCTACTACCCGCGCGACGGCCTCGACGACGCCCTCGGCTTCTTCGACGTGCGCCGCACGCGCATCGAGCGCCTGATCGAACAGGGCTTCGCCGACGCCGTCAACTACGACGTCGACGTGCGCCAGTCGGTGGTGCCCGACGCCCAGGCGCTGGCGCTGCTCAAAAAGCTCGATCCGCGCCTCTGGGGCGGGCCGGGTGCGGGCAGCGGGGTCGACGATCCCGGCCCCGATCCGCGTCCCGATCCGCCGCCATCCCTCGCAACCGATCCCGCGACCGCTTCCGGTCTCGCATCCCCCGCATGAACCGCGCCCGCTGAGCTGCGCGCTTGGAGGACTGTCCCCATGAGCCATCCGTCTCCTGTTCCGTCGCCCGTCGATCCGGGCGCCCATTCCGACCATCCGTCGGTCGACGATCACGATGCCGTGCACGACGTCGTGATCGTCGGCGGCGGCCTGGCCGGGCTGTCGCTCGCCCGCCATTTGCTGCTGCACACGTCGAAGCGCGTGACGCTGCTCGAGAAGCGCAAGTGCCTGCCGCCCAACCGCCAGAAGGTGGGCGAGTCGAGCGTCCAGGTCGCCGGCTACTACTTCTCGAAGGTGCTCGATATGGAGGCGTATCTCTTCCATCAGCACTTCATGAAGTACAACCTGCGCTTTTACTTCAAGACCGAGGGGCGCGACAACGCCGGCCTCGAGGACTACAGCCAGACCTACATCCGGCCGTTCTCGAACATCGCCAGCTACCAGATCGACCGCAACGTCTTCGAGGCCGAGCTGCTGCGGCGCAACCGCGCCGATGGACGCTTCGCGGATCGGCTCGGCGTCACCGATCTCGACATCACCTTCGCCGACGACGGACTCGGCGCCGACAGCGCCGAGGTTGCGGCGCGCGCCGGTGACGAACCGCACGTCGTGCGCTTCCGTCAGAACGGCGAGACCCACGAGATCAAGGCGCGCTGGGTGATCGACACCAGCGGACGCGGCAAGCACGTCGCCCGGCGCATGGACCTCAAGAAGGAGAACAACATCGACCACGGTGCGTTCTTCTGGTGGGTCGACGGGCTGGTCGACATCGAGAAGCTGACCGGGCTCTCGCCCGACGACGTGCGCAAGGCGCCCAGTCGTCGCCACGTCGGCCATCTGCCGCTGTGGATGGCGACCAACCACTTCATGGACGAAGGGCTGTGGTTCTGGGTCATTCCGCTGCAGGGCAAGACCAGCCTCGGTCTGGTGTTCGACAAGGCGGTGGTCAACCACCGCGACGTGTTCACGGTGGAGAAGGCCACCAACTGGGTGTGCGAGCGTTTCCCGCTCTTCGCCCGCGATCTGCCGCAGCGCGAGGTGATCGACTTCGGCGGCTACCAGAGCTTCTCCTACGACTGCCAGCAGACGATCAGCCCGGCGCGCTGGGCGCTGGCGGGCGAGGCGGGCCGCTTCAGCGATCCGCTCTACAGCCCGGGCAGCGACCTGATCAGCTTCTACAACACGTTCATCGTCGACGCGATCGAGACCGACGACGCCGACGCGCTGCGCACCAAGTGCGGTCTCTACGAGCAGCTCATGCGCTCGGTCTACGCGGCCTACGAGCCGACCTACGAGCGCAGCTACGACGCTCTGGGCGACGCCGAGGCGTTCACGCTCAAGTACACGTGGGAGCTGACGATCTACTTCGCCTTCTACGTCTTCCCGTTCATCAACGACCTGATGACCGACCGCCGCTTCACGATGGCCTTCCTGCGCACCTTCGCGCGGCTCGGCCCGATGAACAAGCAGATCCAGGCGCTGCTCTCCGACTACTACCAGTGGAAGAAGGTGCACGCGCGGCCGGACGCCGATCCGGTCTACATGGACTTCACCGACATCAAGCCGCTTTGGAACGCGGCCCAGACCTTTTATGAGGTCGGGGTCGCGGTCGACGAGGCTAAGCGCATCCTCAACGCCCAGTACAACAACGTCGAGGAGCTGGCGCGCTTCGTCTACGCGCACGTCGCGTCGGCGGTGGTCGACGATCCGCGCGCGCGCAGCCATCGCGCGTTCGTCGAGTCGCTCGACGTGCGCGCGATCGAATTCGATCCCGAGGCCATGCGGCAGCAGTGGGAACGGTGCCGGGACATGTCCGACGAGGCCTATCCGTGGAGCTTCGACGCCTCGGTCACCGACGTGTTCCACAGCGGTCTGAAGACCGCCGACGAGATCGTCGGCGCCGGCGACGTCGATCTCGCGAGCATGGCGACCGCCGCGGGACCGATCCCCAACCTGGCCGACGCGGCCGCCAGCCCGGCGCCGGCCGCGCCGGCCGAGGAGGACGCCTGATGAGCGCAACCCCGGCTTCCGCCCCGCCCGCG
>JBCCOR010000428.1:0-4723 GCA_039025295.1 Acidobacteriota bacterium | reverse complement strand
GCCGGACACCAGCGCCGTGTGGGTCGGCGTGACGGTAGGGCCTGGAACCGAGTCGATCTTCAGAGGCATCAGGCCGGACATGTTGTCGGCAGGCAGAAGAGCGCTGAGGCACAGGAAGATGGCAAGCGTCAAAGCGGCTACGCGACGTACGTGGTTCACGATGGGTCCCTCGCAAATGGTCGGTCAGTGGGAAAAGAAAGGCGCTCGCTGTGATCAGCGCTCTGCGGTCGGCACGAAGCAGCCGTTCTGCAGCCGGAGCGTGCCGTCGCCGCCGAGGGTGATCAGCGTGGTCAGGCCCTTGGCATCGCATGCGACGCTCACGCCGGGTCCCGGGTTGGCCAGGTCGATCACCTGACTGCGCCACATCAGGGTCTCGTCCTGCGTGTCGCCTGCATCGCGCACGTTGAAGTCGAGAATTCGGATGTCCATGGCGCCGCTGAAGCCGTCGTAGCTCGCGTGGTTGACGTGGAAGGTGTCGTTGCCGCGCTGGCCCGCGAGGTCGACGCGCTTCAAGGTCACCCGGAGCTCGTCGTTGCCGCCGTTGCCATAGATGCCTTGCAAGTGTCGCTGGGCGCCTTCGCCTGACGACGTGGTGTCGATCACGTCGATGACGTCGTCTGCGTGATGACCGTGGATGACCTCGGCGTCGACGATGTTCACCGGGGCGCTGCGATCGTGGGTCAGGGTGATCGTGTAGGGAATGCTGCCCTTCATGGCCACGCCGTCGGTGCCGTCGCCGAGGTCGAGGTAGTCGCTGAATACGCCGGACGATTCGATGATCCGCACGCTGTCGTCGCCCGCGCCGGTCCCGACGCGGTCGTAGCCGTCGGCGGGCCAGACGACCTCGTCGCGATCCGAGCCGATGAAGATGTCGTCGAACGCCGAGAGCCGGAAGACCTCCACGTTGCGCAAGACGTCACCCTCGGCGTAGCCGCCTTTGTGGATGCCGGTTTTGGTGTTCAGCGCAATGGCCTCGTTCGAGTCGTAGTAGCTGACGCGATCGTTGTCGCCTTCGCCGCCGTCGAGCACGTCGGCACCCAGCGAACCGACGATTTCGTCGTTGTTGCCCAGACCCGCCAGAACCACCTCGCGGCCGTGGCTGATCTGGTCGCCGTCGGCGTCGACGTAGTCGAAGTCGATGAAGTCGCGTCCGTCGGTGCCTTGAACGATGGTGACCTGTGGAAAGGCCGCGGTCTGACCTTGGTAGATACCGTTGCGGTAATGCCCATACTGATCCGCAATGACGTGATGACCGACCACATCCGCAATGGGATCGAAGTCGTACGTCGGCACCGACGGCCAGTCGACGGAGCCGTCGGATCCCCAGGCTTCGTCGAGTGCCACGACGAACAGCTTCTCGTGCATGTCTCCGGTGAGCCGATCGGTGAACAGCTTCGACATCTGGACGAATTTCATCGCTTCGGACTCGCCGTGCTGGTTGATGAACGTGACGTCCTCCAGTGTGAAGTAGCCTTCTTCAGTCAGCGTTTTGTTGATCATCTTGGCTGAGAACACCAGGCGCTCATTGTGCGTTCCGTACAAGAAGTGCTCGCCCTCGGAGTAGGCGAAGCGCTGGCGGCCCAGCGGATCGGTCTTGTCGAACTCCAGCAGCGCGCCGCTCCAGACGTCTTGTCGATACGCGCGGCTGGTGTCGCGAATCCGGCTCGGGCTGTTCCGGGAGAAGACGCGGATTTGCTTTACGTCGCTGCCCGTGTCGAGATAGAGGATGCGCACGATGAATTGGTTCAGGAACACGAAAGGCTGTGCAGCACCGTGGCCGGCCAGCCGCTGATTCTCTCGCCACAGGCCGACCACGCCGAATGCAGCGCTGTCGTCGACCAATGTGATGGTGATGGGCTCGGCCAAGTCGGTCAGTTCGCTGGTGCTGATCCGATGCGGCAGCAAAGCCTTGAGATCTTCCTCGATAATGCTCGCGAGATCGATTTGGTCGTCGACGAAATCGACGCGGGAGCCGGCGGTGTGTCGATAGCGGATCGGCGATTCGTCGCGGACGGTCGCTGGCTCCTGCAGGATATTGATGTTGTAGAAGTTGTGGTAGGGACTGTAGGTGGCGGTGGTCATATGATCGGCGATCAGCGGGTGAGGGGCCAAACCGGGATTGTCGAAGCCCTCGAAGAGCGCTTCCCATTCGCGTTCGACCACCGTCAGCTCTCTTTCTCCAATCAGGCTCTTCATGCCGCTCAAATTGACCTGCGGACTGCCGGTGGCGCTCCTGGAATCGATCCGGTAGCGAAAGTTGTCTCCTTCGATCCAAGTGTCCTTGATCGTCATTTCGCTGGTGCTGGCCATGAAACCAAAGGCCGTGCCCGGCGGATTGGGCAGCTTGGTGCCATAGACCCGGAAGTCCTCGAATAGGTATTTCCCCGTGTAGGTGAGTTGGACACCCGTCGGTGTTTCCACTGCCGTGAAATCGCGGAAGACGGACCAGGCATCGTTGAACTTGCGATCGGCCCAGCCCAGTGCCGTAATGATGGAAATGCCGAATTCGTTGGCGATCGACCGGTTGCCTTGAAAATAGCGAATCGGGATGACGGTGTTCTTCGCGACGACGCCGTCGAGGCTGATCGAAGCCAATTGATCGACCATGGGATCGATCTCCACCTCGGCCTCGGTCACGATGGCGTGCAGATCGGGATGGGCCAGGATCGCATTGACGCGCGACAGGCCGTCCACGGTGGTGTCGATGTTGTCGACGCCCCAGGGCTGCCAGACGAAGGCCACGTTGGAGCCCGTCGCCACGTTGTCGAAGAGGGCGAGGTTGCGTCCTTCCATCCAGAAAGCGGCGCCGCGGCGGCCCACGTCGTTCATCGCATGGGCGACAGGCGGGTTCAGCTCGCCGTTGAGCGATCCTGTGTTGGTCGAGGACAGGTTGCGATGCCACACGCCGTTCTCGTTGCCGGTCTCCGCCATGAAGCCGACGCCGATCGTGTCGTAGCTGATGTTGTTGGTCAGCACGGCCTCGCTGTCGTGATGCACGAATGCCCAGCTGGGTGCATTCCAGACCACCGCGCCTTCGATCCACGCGCTGTCCAGGGCCGTCTGGCTGTCGTCGCGCGGGGCAACGCCCGCGCGATGGATGTGCACGGAGTAGCGTCCCCGCTGATTGACGATGGTCTCTGCGGCGCGCCTCATGAGGGGATCGACGTCCGTCCCATCGAAGACCCCGTTGCCGTTGGCGTCTTCGAACAGTCGCTTGACCTGGGCTCTTCGACTCTTGAGCAGCCCTACGTTCTGATTACTCGATGCGAACCGGCGGCCTTCGGCGTCCAGCGGTGCGGGCTGGAAATCGTCCATCAGGGCCGATTTGTCCGTCCGGCCCATGCCGCCGAACGCGGCGAAGCGGATGTCGACGTCGTCGGTGTGCATCGCCATGAAGTGCCCGCGCTGGGTGATTGGGTGACCGTTGCCGCCGCTCAGGTTTCCGTTCACAGACAGCGTGTCCTCCAGCGTCGGGTTGTCGATGCTGTCCGGTCGATAAAATCCGCCGTCTGGATGGACGGCCACCGAGGAGTACACGCGGATGCTGCGGTCCAGGTTGCCGATCACGGGGAAGTGGGCGATGCCGTCTGAGTAGCTCTGGGCGTGATAGGTGCCGAGATCCAGCGCGCGGTCCAGATAGACCGCCACCGCGTCACCGCCCAGCGGAACGATGGCAGCAATCTCGACAGTCGTATCGTGCGAGACCGCGTTGCGCGTCGGGTCGCCGAACGGGGTTTGGGTGAACAGCGTGGACGTCACCAGGGCGGTCTGGCCCACGGCCCAGTGCGCGGTGTCGCGGGTCGACATTTCATAGCCGACGATGCCGCTGATGCCGTCGATCGTCCCTTCGATCACCGCCGTGGCCGTGCCGTGGGCGGCGATCGGCGCGCCCTGGAAATCCACTTCACCGTGCGCCACGATGCCCAGCGAGAGCTGCTCCGGATCCCATTCGTAGCGACCCAGCACGCCCGGACCGTCGTCCTCGACGGGCGTGCCGTTCCAGCCCGTCACCGGCAAGCCGTCGGTGTAGTAGTCCCGCGCGTCGATGGGCCAGCCGACGCCGTCCCTGGACGCGCGAATGTCGAACGGCGTCAGCGCCAGATCCACCGTGCCCGCGTGACTGCGCGCGTCGATGGTCAGCTTGCCCTCGCCGCTCGGCATCTGGTTGGTGAACAGCGTGTCGACGTGCATCACCGTCGCGACGCCCGCCGGCGCGGACAGGGTCAGCTTGCCGTCGACGCGGATCATGAAGAAAGGGCTGTTCTCGTCGTTGAGCGCTCCCGAGGCGGTCACGTGCACGAAGCTCGGGATGTAGACGATCGCGCCGTGCCCGGGCAGCCCGCGCGCGTCTTCGGCGCCCCACGTCCTGGGATGGCTCCAGTCGCCGGACACCAGCGCCGTGTGGGTCGGCGTGACGGTAGGGCCTGGAACCGAATCGACCTTCAGAGGCATCAGGCCGGACATGTTGTCCGCAGACAGAAGCGCGCTGGCGCACAGGAAGATGGCAAGCGTCAAAGCGGCTACGCGGCGTAGTCGATGATTCACGATGGGTCCCTCGCAGGTGGATGGTCGGTCAGTGGGAAAGAAACGTGCTTGCTGCGCTCATCGCTCCGCGGTCGGCGCGAAGCAGCCGTTCTGCAGCCGGAGCGTGCCGTCGCCGCCGAGGGTGATCAGCGTGGTCAGGCCCTTGGCATCGCACGCGACGCTCACGCCGGGTCCCGGG
>JBCCOR010000427.1:0-4731 GCA_039025295.1 Acidobacteriota bacterium | reverse complement strand
GCCAGATCCTCGGCGGTGTCGACGTCGACCGCGCGCCGAGCCGGCATGACGTAGGCCGCGACGCGGCCGCCCAGGCGACAGCGCGCGGCCTCGAGCAGCGCCCGACGGACGACGTAGATCGCGCCGTTCTCGACGTACGACGGCGCGCGATCCTGGCGCCGCGGCCGCGCGCGCGGATCGTAGTCGACCGGGGCGATCGCGTCGGCGGGCGTGTCGGCCGACGCGATCGGGTCGGGCTGCCAGAGAAAGCCGTGAAAGGGCGTCACCGAGACGACGCTGTCGGCGCCGGCTTCGCGCAGCCGGTCGACGGCGGCGTCGATGTCGTCGGCGGTGCGCAGCGGCGCGGTGCACTGCAGGAAGACGACCAGCGCCGGCCGATAGCCGTCGCGCGTGCGCAGCACGTCGAGCGCGTGCAGCAGCGCCGACTCCGAGTCGGCCGTGTCGCCGCTGATCGCCGCCGGTCGATCGATCACCTCGGCGCCCGCCGCGCGCGACGCGGAAGCGATCGCCGCGCTGTCGGTCGAGACGACCACGCGATCGACCGACGCTGCCGCGCGCGCCGCCGCGATCGTGTGCGCCACCAGCGGGCGTCCGGCGAGTGGCCGCAGATTCTTGCCCGGCAAACCCTTCGAGCCGCCGCGCGCCGGGATCAGCGCGACGACGCCGCTCATCGTGCGCCGATCTTGCGCAGGTAGTCGTCGACGAACGGACTGCGCGCGAGTCCGCCGCCGCAGCGCCGCAGCGCGCGCCGCGCGCGCCGCGCCTCGCCGGTCTCGTAGAGCGCGACCGCGTAGTAGAAGCAGAGATTCGGCTCGCCCGCGGGCGGCGTGCTGCGGGTGAAATACGCCACCGTGTCGGCCCACAGGCGCTGGCGATAGGCCAGCTCGCCCGCGGTCCACTGCGCCGCGTCGCGGTCGGGATGGGCGTCGGCCAGGCCGCCGGCGCGGGCGTAGAGCTGCTGGAGCCGCGCCGTGGTGAGCCCGGGCGCGGCGAGCTGGCGGCGGATGTCGTCGATCGCCAGGGCGACGTCGTCGGTCGCGGTAGGCGCTTCCGTCGCGGTGGGCGCGGGCGCCGCAGCCGACGGCGCCTCGGCGACGTCATCGGCGCCCGCCTCGGTCTGGGCGTCCTCGGCCGCTCCTGCCCCGGTCTGTGCGTCGTCGGCCGATGGCGCGTCGGCCGTGCTCGGGTCCAAGCGCGCGACGCGCGCGGCGGCGCCCGCCTCGGTGGTCATCGGCCACGCGGTCAGCGCGTCGTCGGAGAGATGGCGCGCCAGCGCGGTTTCGAAGCGCGCGCGGTCGGCGGGGATCAGCGCGCGCCACGCGCGGCCGGCGTCGTCGGGGAAGCGCGTGCGCACCTCGTCGACGCGCATCGCGGCGGCGCGCACGTCGTCGGCGTCGCCGAGGGCGTCCTCAGCGAGAGCGAGAAAGACCAGGCTCTCGACCAGCGGCATCAGCTCATCGAGCAGGCCGAAGCTGGCGATGCGCAGATCGCGCGCCGCAATCGCCGCGTCACCGCGCGCGAGCGCGTCGCGCCCGACCTGCAGGCGCTGGAGATAGAACGGATCGTCGGCGCCGAAGCCGGGCGATGCCGCAAGCACCGCGCCGCCGAGCGCGAGCAGAAGAATGAGCAGCAAGGTCGTCACACGCATGATCGCGCAGCTTACCAAGGGTGCTGCGTCCGCGCAGCGAGCCAGTTCAAGGCGCGCAGCGGTCAGAGCAGCGCCAGCTGGCCCGGCATCAGGCGCTGCCAAACAGCATCGGCGACGGCGTCGAGCCAGCCATCGCGATCGCCCGGATCGAGCGGCAGCACCGCCAGCGCGCGCCGGTCGATCTCGCGCGCCAGCCGATCGGCGACCGCGCGCTGGAAGGTCGGGTCGGTGGCGCGCAGGCCGTCGGGACGCGGTGTGTCGACGATCGGCACGTGCACGAGCAGGTCGTAGCTGGCCAGCCAGGCGTCGACCAGCGCGCCGAGCGTCGGCTGGGCGCCGGCCGCGAGCAGCAGATAGACGTAGTTGTCGAGCACGCTGCGGTCGCAGATCACCAGATCGTGCGTCGCCGCGGCGCGCAGCTCGTCGGCGATCTGGGTGTGGAGAATCCACGCCTGGGCGTCGCGCGTGGTGGCGTCGTTGATCGGCAGCGGGCAGCGCCGCGCGACCTCGCCGACGATGTCGAGCACGACGTCGCGCGCCTTGAGCCGCGCCGCCAGGCCGTAGCAGAGCGTCGTCTTGCCGACGCCGTGGGTGCCGATGAAGGCGATCTTGAACGCGTTTACCCCGCTCATCGTCCGTCCTCTTCAGACACGGCAGCCGCTTCCGAGCCATCGGCAAGCGCGGCTTCGATCGCGTCGAGCGCGAAATCGAGCTGGCGCGGATGGATGGTCAGCGGCGGCGCGATCTGCGCCACGCGGCCGTCGGCGCCGCCGGCGAGCATCAGAACGCCGCGGCGGGCAAGTCGTCCGGCGAGATCGCGCGCGGCGGTTCGGCTGGTTATCGCGATGCCCCAGAGCAGGCCGCGACCGCGCACGGCCGCGACCGCCGCGAAGCGTCGCGGCCAGTCGGCGAGGCGCGGCGCGAGCGCGTCACCCAGCCGGCGGGCGCGATCCGGCAGATCGTCGTTTTCGAGCACGTCGAGGGTCGCCAGCGCGGCCGCCCAGGCGAGCGGATGGGCGACGAACGTGCCCGTGTGGCGCGCCTCGCCCGGATGGGTCCAGGCGTCCATGACGGCGCGGCGTCCGAGCACCAGGCCGATCGGCAGCCCGCCGGCGACCGCCTTGCCGCAGCACAGAAGATCGGGCCGCACGTCGTCATGCTCGACCGCGAACCAGGCGCCGGTGCGGCCGAAGCCGGTGAAGATCTCGTCGGCGATCAGGAGCGCGCCGCGGCGTCGGGCGACGGCGGCGACGGCGGCGAGCCAGCCCGGCGGCGGCAGACGAACCCCCTCGCGGCCGACGATCGGCTCGACCAGCACCGCGCCGACCGCCGGCGCGGCCGCGGCGATGCGGGCGTCGATCGCAGCCGGATCGGCGCCGAACGGCAGCCGGTGAACAAGGTCCTCGGCGAGCAGCGCGCCGAACGGGGCGCGGAAGTCGGCGCGGGCGGTGGCGCGCAGGGCGCCGAAGGTGAGGCCGTGGTAGCCGGTGTCGAAGGTGACGAGACCGGGCCGGCCGGTGGCCAGGCAGGCGGTTTTGTGCGCGATCTCGATCGCGTCGGCGCCGCTCACCGCCGGGTAGACGATCGCGTCGTCGACCGGCGCGCGCACGACGAGGCGCGCGGCGAGCCGGGCGCGTAGCGGATGGGCGGCGGCGTCGCCGAGGCCGTGCAGCAGATGCCCGGCCTGACGGCGGACGGCGTCGACCACGCGCGGATGACGATGGCCGACGGCCGCGACGCCGAAGCCGGCGGTGAGATCGATGTGGCGGTTGCCGTCGACGTCGATCACGTTGGCGCCGCGCGCGGCGCGCCACGGCGGCAGGCCGGTGCCGCTCGACGGATCGAGGGTGTTGATTCCCGGCGCCTCGCAGCGCGCGAGCTGCTGCCACAGTCGCTGCGACGCCGCGCCGCCGAGGCCGTCGGATGTCATCGACGGCAGGCGATCGCCGCGGCCCAGGCGGCGGCGGTCGCGCTGGCGCAGCGCATCGTCGTCGCGGAGGTCGCCGGAAAAGGCGCTCATCCCAGCGGGCGGCGGCCGGCGAGGGAGCGTCCGAGCGTGACCTCGTCGGTGAATTCGATATCGCCGCCGACCGGCATGCCGAACGCCAGACGCGTCACCGTCGGCGGATGTTTCTCGAGCAGACGCGCGAGATAGAGCGCCGTCGCCTCGCCCTCGATGTTGGGGTTGGTCGCGAGAATGACCTCCTCGACGCCCTCGAGGCGGCGCATCAGGCCGTCGATCGCGAGCGCGTCGGGGCCGATGCCTCGCTGCGGCGAGAGCGCGCCGAGCAGCACGTGGTAGAGACCGCGGTACTCGCCCGTGCGCTCGATCGGCAGGATGTTGAAGGGCTCCTCGACGACGCAGATGCGCGTGGGGTCGCGGCGCGGATCGGTGCAGTAGCGGCACGGATCCTCGACCGTGATCGCGTTGCACTGGCTGCAGTGGATCAGGCGGTCTTTGACGTCGACCAGCGTGTGCGCGAGGCGCTCGACCTTCTCGCGCGGCGTGCGCAGGATGTGATTCGCCAGCCGCGTGGCGCTCTTGGGGCCGATGCCCGGCAGCCGGCCGAGCTCGGTGATCAGCGCGGCCAGCGGATCGTCGGTCATCGCGCGATCAGAACAGGCCGGCCATGCCCGGCGGCAGCATGCCGCCGAGCGCGCCCTGCATCGCCTCGTCGGCGCGGCGATGGGCCTCGCCGAGGGCCGACATGATCAGGTCCTGCAGCATCTCGACGTCTTCCGGATCGACCGCCTCGGGATCGAGCTTGAGATCGAGCACCTCTTTGTGGCCGTTCATCTTGACCGTCACCATGCCGCCGCCGGCGGTGGCCTCGATCACGGTATCGGCCAGCTGGCGCTGCATCTGCTCCTGCATGGCGTTCATCTGCTTCATGAGCTTCTTGGGATTCATCGGAGGGTCTCCTGGCCGTCGCTCGACGGCGTCGATGGGGTGGAAGTTGGCAGCACCTCGAAGCGATCGGCCATGTCGCCGAAGACGTCGTGAACCAGCTGGACGTCGACCCGTTCGCGCACGTCGTCGGCGAGCTGCTCCCACGGCACGCCCGCGGCCGGCGCGCTCGTCG
>JBCCOR010000426.1:0-4769 GCA_039025295.1 Acidobacteriota bacterium | reverse complement strand
CGGCACCACCACGCGCACCGGCGTCGCCAGCCGCGCCGGATCGCGCCGCGCGGCGTCGGCGCACGCGTCGAGCCGCGCCAGCAGCCACGCCTCCGCGCGCTGCGGGCCGTCGGCCTCGAGCGCGCCGATCGTCGTGCCGCCGATCGTAGATCCAAAGTCATCCCTCGGCGGGCCTTCCTCGCTATACTCCCGCACCATGCCCGCATCTTCGCAGCTGACCCCCATGCTCCGCCACTATCTCGAGGTCAAAGCCGAGCATCCCGACTGCCTGCTCTTCTACCGCATGGGCGACTTCTACGAGCTCTTCTTCGACGACGCCGTCGAGGGCGCGCCGCTGCTCGAAGTCACGCTCACCGCGCGCCACAAAGGCGGCAAGAACGAGGTGCCGATGTGCGGCGTGCCGCATCACGCGGTCGACAGCTACATCGGCAAGGTGCTGCGACTCGGGCGCAAGGTGGCGATCTGCGAGCAGGTCGAGGATCCGGCGAAGGCCAAGGGCCTGGTCAAGCGCGAGGTGACGCGCATCGTCACGCCGGGCACGATCAGCGAGCCCGAGCTGCTCGACGGCAAGGAAGAAAATCTGCTCGCCTGCGTGGTGTGGCAGCCCGTCGCGCGCCCGGCCCGGCGCGGTCGCCAAGCGGACGCGGCCGCCGACGCCGCGCCCGGCGCGGGCGCCTTTCTCGACGTCAGCACGGGCGCGTTCTTCGTCCGCCGCTGGCGCGACGTCGAGCGCTGCGTCGAGGATCTCGGCGTGCTGCGTCCGCGCGAGGTGCTGATCGATGGCGACGACGTGCCCGAGGCGGCGCGTCGCTGGGTCGAGGCCGAGGTCGTGTGCTGGGCCGCGCTCGACGACGACCAGCGCCTCGACGACCGCCGCGCCCACGCCCTCCTGTGCGAGCAGCTCGACGCCGCCGGCACCCTCGCCGGCTACGGCCTCGACGCGGGCGAGCCGGCGGTGCGGGCGGCGGCGCAGGTGCTGGCCTACGCCCAGGAGACCCAGCGCGCCGATCTCCTGCACGTGCGCCAGCTGACCGTGCGCGACGTCGGCTCGACCGCGATCGTCGACGCCACCACCCTGAGCAATCTCGAGATCTTCCGCAACCAGCGCGAGGGCACGCGCGACGCGACGCTGCTGCAGACGATCGATCGCACGGTGACCGCGCCCGGCGGCCGCCGGCTGCGCGACTGGCTGCGGCGTCCGCTCAAGGTGCCGGCCGCGCTCGCGCTGCGCCACGACGCGGTCGCTGCGCTGGTCGCCGACGCCGTACGCCGGATCGACGTGCGCACCGCGCTCGCCGGCGTCGGCGATCCCGAGCGCCTGCTCAGCCGGGCGGTGTTCGGCCAGCTGACGCCGCGCGAGGCGGCGACGCTGCGCGACACGCTGGCGCGGGTGCCGACGCTGCTGGCGACGCTGGCCGCGGTCGAGAATGCGCCGCGGCTCGCCGCACTGGCCGCGGTCGATCCGTGCGTCGCGCTCGCCGACGAGCTCGCGCGCGTGCTGCAGCCCGAGCCGTCGGCCAAGCTCGACGACGGCGACGTCATCGCCGACGGCGTCGATCCGGAGCTCGACCGCAGCCGCTCGCTGGCGCGCGACAGCAAGCGCCACATCCTCGCGCTCGAGGCGCGTGAGCGCGAGGCGACCGGCATCACCTCGCTCAAGGTGCGCTACAACAAGGTCTTCGGCTACTACCTCGAGGTCACCAAGGCGAATCAGCACCGCGTGCCTGACCACTACATTCGCAAGCAGACGCTGGTCAACGCCGAGCGCTACATCACGCCCGAGGTCAAAGAGCTCGAGGAGCAGATCCTCAGCGCCGAGGGCCGCCAGCTGGCGCTCGAGCGCGAATACTTCGAGCAGCTGCGTGCGCGCGTCGCCGACGAGGGCGCCGGTCTGCACGCGCTGGCCGATGCCCTGGCCGAGATCGACGTCCTGGCGGCGCTCGCCGAGGTCGCGGTCGCGCGCCGCTACGTGCGACCGGCGATCGACGCACCCGGCGCGCCGATCCGCATCGCCGAGGGCCGCCATCCGGTGGTCGAGGCGACCGGCCGCACGCCCGAGGGCGAGGCGTTCATCCCCAACGACGTCGCCCTCGACGACGACCAGCAGGTGATTGTGCTGACCGGCCCCAACATGGGCGGCAAGTCGACCTATCTGCGGCAGGTGGCGCTGATCGTGCTGCTGGCGCAGATCGGCAGCTTCGTGCCGGCGACGTCGGCGTCGATCGGCTGCGTCGACCGCGTCTTCACCCGCGTCGGCGCCAGCGACGATCTGGCGCGCGGCGCCTCGACGTTCATGGTCGAGATGGTCGAAACCGCCAACATTCTGCGCCACGCCACCGGCCACAGCCTGGTGATCCTCGACGAGGTCGGCCGCGGCACGGCGACCTTCGACGGCCTGTCGCTGGCCTGGGCGATCGTCGAGCATCTGCACAACGGCCCGCAGCGGCCCAAAACCCTCTTCGCCACCCATTACCACGAGCTGACCGCGCTCGCCGGTCGGCTGCCGGCGGTGGTCAACCGCACGCTAGCGGTGAAGGAGTGGCAGGACCGCATCGTCTTCCTGCGCCGGGTGGTGCCGGGCAGCGCCAACAAGTCGTACGGCATCCACGTCGCGCGGCTCGCTGGCCTGCCCGACGCGGTCGTGGCGCGCGCCGAGGGCGTCCTGGCCCAGCTCGAGGCCGACGGCGTCGCGCCGTCGATCGGCGCGGCATCGAGCGATCCGCCATCGGCCGACGTGCGCGCGCGCGATGCGGCGCCGGCCGAGCCGATGCCGATCGCCGACGACGGACCGCTCGAGGTCGAGATGGTCCGCGCGCCGCCCGACGCCGCGGTCGATCCGGCGACGCGCGATCAGATGGCGCTCTTCACGCCGCCGGCGCAGGCCGTGGCCGAGATCGTGCGCGCGCTCGACCTCGACGAGATGACGCCGCTGGCGGCGCTCAACATGCTCGCGAGCCTGAAGCAGCGCTTGGGCGGCTGAGCGCGGCTGGTAGGATCCAACGGTTCCCGATTGAACCGATTGCGCTCGCGCGCCCTGCCCATGATGCCGTCCTTCGCCTCCGCGCTCCAGCTCCTGTACACGATCGATGGCGCCGTCCATCGCACGCCGCTCGACGGCGAGGCGATCCGCGTCGGGCGGAGCAGCGACAACCAGATCGTTCTGCCGCATTTCTCCGTGTCGCGCCATCACGCGCTGCTGCGCGCCGACGACGACGCGCGCTGGACGATCGAGGACCTGGGCAGTACCAACGGCGTGCAGATCAACGGCGTCGGCGCGGTCGGCGCGGTCGCGCTCGCGCCCGGCGATCGCGTGCAGATCGGCTCGTTCCTGCTGACGGTCGAAGCGCTGGAGGTCGACCCCGTCGCGGCGGCGTCCGAGCGGCAGCAAATCGACGTGCTGCTGCCCGATGTGTCCAGCCCGCCGCGCGACCACCGGCCGGCGGCCGCGGATCGCCAGATGGCGCTCAGCCAGGCGACCATCGTCCGGCCGCTGGCCGACTTCACGGCCGCCTACGGCCTCGAGCCCGAGGCGTTCGCCGCGTCGCCGCCCGCTGCGACGTCGCAGCCGGCCGACGCGCCGCGGGCGGTCGCGCCCACGCCGCCGCATCCGATCAGCGCCACAGGCGTGATCCGTCAGGCCAAGCGCGAGGCGCTCGATCGTGCGTATGCCAGCCAGCTGTTCAGCGTGCTGACCCGCCTGGCGCGCGATCTGATGGACGCTGCCGAGATCGACGAGGTGCTGACCCGGACGATGGAGGCGACGTTCGACGCGCTGCCGGTCGAGCGCGGCATGATCCTGCGCCGGCGCAGTGACGACGCGCCGCTCGCGTGCGAGCTGCTGCGCGTGCGGGACGAGACCACGCTCTGGCCGACCGACAATGTGCCGGTGTCGCGCACCATCGTCGACGCGGTGATGAAGGAGAAGGTCGCGCTGTTGACCTACGACGCAGCCGCCGATCAGCGCCTGGCGACCAACGCGTCGGTGCGCATCCACCAGATCCGCGGCGCGATCTGTGCGCCACTGTGGTCGGGCACCGACATCATCGGCGTGCTGCAGGTCGACAGCCGCCAGCATCCGGGCAGCTTCCAGGAGCAGGACGTCGATCTGCTGACCGCGTTCGCCAACCAGTGCGCGGTGGCGATCGAGCGCATCGAGAATGCCCGACGGGCGAGCTTCGAGCGCCAGGTGCGGGCCCAGCTCGAGCGCTATCACTCGCCGGCGGTGATCGAGGCGGTGCTGCAGGGCGAGGCCGAGGCGTCGTCGAGCAGTCGCCCGGGCGCGCGTCGCGGCCTGGCCCCGGCCGAGGTGACGGTGCTCTACGCCGATCTGGTCGGCTTCACGAGCTTCACCGAGAGCGCGTCGCCCGAGGCGCTGGCGGCGCTGCTCGAGGGTTTCTTCAACCACGCCGTCGACGCGATCTTCGAGGCTGGCGGCACGCTCGACAAATTCATCGGCGACTGCGTGATGGCGTTCTTCGGTGCGCCGGTAGCGCAGCCCGATCACGCTGTGCGGGCGGTGCGCGCCGCGGTCGACCTGCGCCGCGCGCTGCGGGCGTGGAACGCTGCGCGCGATGCCGGTGGCCTGCCGGTGCTCGAGAGCCGCATCGCGATCAACACCGGCCCGGTGGTGGTCGGTGACGTCGGCAGCGCGCGTCGCGTCGACTACACGATCCTGGGCAACACGGTGAACGTCGCCTCGCGCCTCGAGTCGGCGGTGGCCGGCCCGGGCGATATCGTCATCGGCGAGGCGACGCGCGCGGCGATCGGCG
>JBCCOR010000425.1:0-4774 GCA_039025295.1 Acidobacteriota bacterium | reverse complement strand
GCGCTGATGCGCGCCGGGCGCACCCGCCGCCGGGCCGCGGCGGCGTGGCTGCTGCGGATGACCCTGGCGCTCGGATGCGCGATGAGCGTCCAGGCCGCGGCGGCGGCCGACGAAGCAGTGGCAGGAGAAGCCGAGATGGAAGCGAAGGCTGAACCGACCCTCGAAGACGCCATGCCGACGGCGTTCGACAGCTATCACATGGTCTTTCTGATGCGCGCGGCGAATCCGCCCGCGCTCGACGCGGACGCGGCGTCCGATCTGCAGCGGCGTCATCTGCTGCATTTGCGCGATCTCTACGACCGCGGCCTGTCGCTCGTGGCCGGGCCGTTCAGCGCCGAGGCGGACGAGCCGATGCGCGGCATCGTGCTCTTCCCGGGGCATTTCTCGGTCGACGACGTGCGCCGCCACGCCGAGGCCGATCCGGCCGTGCAGGCAGGGCGCCTGCGGGTCGAGGTGCGGACCTGGTGGACGCCGGCCGGGCAGGTGCGCTGGCCCGACGACGCGCTGGCGGCGCGGTCGGCCGATGCGGCGGCCGGCGGCGATATCGGCGGCGCCGCGTCGGACGATCCGCCGCCGCGCCGCTAGATCAGCGGCTCGCCGCGTCGTCGCGCGTCGGGGGCTCCGACGCCGGGTCGCCGGGCGCTTCGGCGTCGGCAGCGTCATCGCCGTCGCCGTATTCCGCCACCATTTCCGCGCGCCAGCGCTGCAGCTTGCTCAGCCGCTGCTCGCGCAGTCGGACCGCCTCGGCGCGCAGATCAACGACCCGGTCGGACTCGTCGAGGATCTCCATGCCGAGCGCGGTTTCGACCAGGTCCTCGATCGTCACCAGGCCGCTGATGCCGCCGTATTCGTCGGTCACCAGCGCCATGTGCTCGCGGCGCTCGATCAGTCGGCGCAGCACCGCGCTCACCGGCTGACCTTCCGGCAGGAAGAGCGCCGGACGCTGGAAGCTGTCGACCGTGGTCTGCGCGCGATCGGCGCCGGATGCGGCCGCGTGCAGCACGTCGCGCTGCAGGATGATGCCGGTGACGTTGTCGGGCGTGTCTTCGAAGATCGGGATGCGCGACACGCTGCGGTAGCGGTCGTCGGCGAGGAATTCGTCGATCGGGGTGCCGACCGACGCCATCGTGATCACCGTCCGCGGCGTCATCACGTCTTCGACCGGGATCTCGTTGATCTGCAGCACGTTCGACAGCATGTGGCTGTCGGCGGCGGGCAGCGTGCCTTCGCGCGACGCGATCGTGACCAGCGCCGCCAGCTCGCCGCGCGACACGGTCGCGCGGTGGGGTGCGCGCGCGGCCACCAGCCGGGTGAGCAGGCGGGTCATCTGCAGCACGACCCACAGCAGCTTCATCAAGATCTTCACGGTACGCGCGACGAAGCCGACCAGCTGCGACGCATAGACCGTGCCCAGGGTCTTGGGGATGATCTCGGTGAACACCAGCACCGCCAGCGTCAGCACGAAGGCGAAGACGCCGGCGATCGTGCTGCCGAAGAGCTTCTCGGCCTCGGTGCCGGCGAGGAACGACCCGATCGTGTGGGCGAAGGTGTTGAGGATCAGGATCGAGCTGATCGCGTCGTCGATGCGATCCTCTTTGAGCTCGAGCAGCTGGGCGGCGCCGCGATCGCCCGCCTGGCGACGCTCGACCAGCTCGGCGCGCCGCGCGGACAGCAGCGTCGCCTCGAGCAGCGAGCACAGAAACGAGACCGACAGGGACAGACCGACGTAGAGAAAGAGCGCGGTCATGGTTCAGGCAGACGCCTCGTTCGCCGGATTCGGGACGACCCACGTGCCCGTGCCGTTGGCGATCGCTTGTTCGAGGGTGAAGATGTCGGTGATCAGCGCGCGGCCGCCGGTGTCCTCAACGAAGCGGCAGGCGGCTTCGACCTTGGGTCCCATCGAGCCGGCGGGGAAGTGGCCCTCGGCCTGATGCGCGCGCAGGGCGTCGACCGTGACGGTGCCGAGCGGCCGCGCTTCGGGCGTGCCGTAGCCGAGCATGACGTGCTCGACGCCGGTCAAGATGTAGAGCGCGTCGGCGCCGATCGCCCGCGCCAGGACGGCCGAGGCGAGGTCTTTGTCGACCACTGCCTCGACGCCGATCAGCAGCCCGCGGTCGTCGCGCGCCACCGGAATGCCGCCGCCGCCGGTCACGATCACCAGCGCGCCGGCGTTGACCAGGGTGATGACCAGCTCGCGCTCGATGATGCTCAGCGGGTCGGGCGAGGGCACGACGCGGCGCCAGCCCCGACCTTTGTCTTCCTTCATGACCCAGCCGCGGGTGTCGCGCAGCATGGCGACCTCGTCTTCGCCGAAGAACGGGCCGACGAATTTGTTGGGATCGCGCAGCGCGGGATCGTCGGCCGCGACCTCGACCTGGGTGAGCAGCGCGCACAGCGGAATGTCGAGGCCGCGGCGCAGCAGCTTGTTGCGCAGGACGCGCTCGATCATGTAGCCGAGGCCGCCCTGCAGATCGGCCACCATGACGTCGAGCGGCAGATCGGGCGCCTGGCCGCGTGCGAGCTCGACCCGGATCATCTGGTTGCCGACCTGCGGCCCGTTGCCGTGGGTCAGGATGACCTGCACGCCGCGCATCGTC
This sequence comes from Acidobacteriota bacterium, assembly GCA_039025295.1. Classification (GTDB taxonomy): domain Bacteria; phylum Acidobacteriota; class Thermoanaerobaculia; order Multivoradales; family J023; genus JBCCOR01. The sequence goes on along the minus strand of JBCCOR010000425.1, from coordinate 2,177 downwards.
AGATCGGCGACGACGTCGAGGCTGCGACGCAGATTGGCGTAGTCCTGGGCGACGCTGCCGTCGTCGTCGGGACCGGTGATGGCGTTGCCGCCGAGCGCGACGACCACGCGTTTGCGCGGCAGGCCGGCCGGCGTGGTCGTGGGCGCCGCAGCCGGCTGGGGGGCGTCGGACGATGAATGAGACATGCGGGGCATCTTCCTCACGTCGATCAAACCGAAGCGCGCCGACGACCGGTCGGCGCGCGATAGGCGCTCGAATTGTAGTACAGCCGGCGCCCGCTGCGCCGCCCGGTATGGTCGCAGTTTGGGTCGGTGCGGTTCGCGCAGCGTGATTTCGCGCGGGTATATGATGGCGGAGCGACGTGGATGACCGGTGCGCTCGGGATGCCGTTCCGCAGCGCGCCTCACAACCTGGTAAGCCCATGCAGCAAGACGTCCGGATTCGCGTACTGATCGCCCACGACAATCACGCCCTGCGCGCCACCCTCGCCGACTTCATCGCGTCGCAGACCGACATGGAACTGAGCTCGACGCTGCCGGACGGCAACGAGCTGATCGCCCAGGCCGAGCTGCTGCAGCCCGACGTCGTGCTGCTCGATCTGTCGATGCCCGGCTGCGGCCTGCGCGGACTCGAAACCATGGCCGCGCGCTGTCCGCAGACCAAGGTGGTCGTGCTGGCGATGGACGACAACATCGCGCTGCTGCGCTCGGTGCTCGCGCTCGGCTCGCTCGGCTACGTGGTGCACGTCGAGAACAAGGCCGAGCTGCTGTCGGTGATCCGCAAGATGCACAGCGGCCGGGCCTATATCGACGTGCCGACCGGCGGCCTGTCGGTGCATGCGCTCAACAACCTGGTGCGCGACGACGCCGGGCCGGCGGCCGATCATCCGCAGCTGATCAACCTGAGCAAGCGCGAGCGCGAGGTGCTCGAGGCGGTCGCCTACGGCTACACCAACCGCGAGATCGCCGAGGCGCTGGGAGTGAGCGTCAAGAGCATCGAAACCTACCGCTACCGCGTCGCCGACAAGCTGAGTTTCAAGAACCGCGCCGATCTGGTGCGCTTCGCGCTCGAGACCGGCCTGCTCAGCCCGGGACGCGGCGCGCCGGCCCTGGCGGGCGACGCCGACGCCTGAGCGCCACGGCGCGGCGCCTCACACGTAGCGGCCGTCGCGCAGGATCGCCTGCTGCGTGCCGTCGGGCAGCGTCAGATCCAGCGACGTCACCGCGACCCGCGGCTGGGTTTCGGGCAGGTAGACGCGGTCGATGTGAACCATCGCGTCGGGATCGCCGAACGCTTCGGCGCCGGTGACGCCGCCGAAGTGATCGCTGCGTCCGAAGGCGATGTGCAGGCCGAGCTTTTCATCGAGCAGAATGACGCCGATCGGCTTGACGCCGAACGCGCCGAGCACGCCCAGGCCGAGCTCGGCGATGTTGCCGTAGGCGGGATGACGCGCCAGCCGCGCGGCTTCGGCCTGTGCCACGGGTCCGCCGTCGCGGACCGCGACCGCGCGGTTGTTCTCGACGTCGTAGACGACGACCTCGTCGTCGAGCTGCACCGGCAGCCGGCCGCGCGTGGCGCTCGGCGTGCCGGGGCGCTCGCCCTCGTAGGGCACGATGTAGGCCTCGCCCGACGGCAGGTTGCCGGCGACGCCGGGCTGGTCGAGCAGGCCGCTCGACGCGTGCGCCGTGCGGTGGCGCAGATCGATCGTGAGATCGAAGTCGCGCCCGTCGGCCCGCAGCCGCAGCGCCGCGGATTCGGCGCGGCTCAAGAGCGCTTGGAAGGTTCGCACGCGGCGGTCGACGGCGGTGATGTCGACCCGCAGCGCGTCCATCATCGCCGGGCTCAGGCCCGGCATGGTCGCGGCGCGGAAGCCGTGGCGGCGCGCGCCGAGCTTGAGCGGCGCGGTCGCCGAGAGTTCGGTCGGCGCCAGCAGCACGTCGTGGCTGGCGAAGATCGTTTCGAACGGCACCGCCGCGGTCGACGCGTCGGTGAGACGGTCGGCGTCGAGGGTGCGAGGATCCGCGCCGTCGTCGTCGAGCGCCAGCGGCCAGGCGGTCGACGGCAGATCGCCGTTGTTGGTGCCGGCGTGGCGGTAGCCGAAGAAACGGACCTCGAGTCCGTGCTGCGCGCGCAGCGGGCCGGCCAGGCGGCGGGCCCAGTCCCACGCCAGCGCGCGG
>JBCCOR010000424.1:0-4775 GCA_039025295.1 Acidobacteriota bacterium | reverse complement strand
AGATCGAGGCCGTCGATGCCGGGCAGGGTGAGATCGAGGATCAGCGCGTCGTAGCGCTCGGTCGCCGCCAGATGCAGGCCGGTCAGGCCGTCGCCGGCGAAGTCGGGCACGTGGCCGCGCGCTGCCAAGTAGTCGCCGATGTTGCTGGCGAGATCGGCGTGGTCCTCGATGATCAGCACGCGCATGGATGAAGCTCCGCAAATGCCGCTCAGAAGCGGCCGTGGACCGCTCAGAAGCGCCAGCTGACGCCGAACGACGGCAGGATCCCCAGCCAGGTTTCCTCGGTGGGCGTGTACTGCACGTCGCCCGACGGCAGCAGCGTGAAGTTGCGCTCGTCGACCGAGAAACCGGCCTGATTGTCTCGATTGTAGAGGTTCTGCACGTCGACGAACAGCTCGAGCACGTTGCCGCTCGGGCGCGTCACGCGCCGGGCAACGCGCAGATCGAGACGGTGGTAGTCGTCGAGATGTTCGCCGTTGCGCGGTCCGAGGACGGGTTCGATCGTCAGCAGGCCGTCGTCGCCGCGCACGGCGCGCCCGCTGAGCGCGGTGGTCGGCCAGCCGGTGTGGTAGTGCCAGGCGACGTTGACGTTCCACTTCGGGCCGAGTCGCGCGTTGAGGTTGAGGGTCACGGCGTGGGTTTGGTCGTGGCCGCGCGCCACGTCGCGGCCGTCGATGCGGTCGGTGACCTCCGACCACGCGTAGCTCAGCCAGCCGTCGAAGCGCCCGAGGCCGCGCCGGCTGATCAGCAGCTCGACGCCCTCGGCGCGCGCCGACGTCGGCGCCACGCGCACGCGGTCGCGGGTCGCTTCGGGATTGGGATTGAAGGCTTCGAAGAGATTGGTGAAGTAGGGCCGCGGATCGTCGACGGTGCGGCGGTAGGCGTCGAGGCGCAGGGCGTATTTGCCCAGGCTGCGCGCCCAGCCGAGCTGCAGGTTGGTCGCGCGCTCGGCGGGCAGGAAGTCGATCTCGCCGTCCTCGACCTGGAGCTCGTTGGGCCGCTGGCTCTGGCCGTAGCGTCCCCACGAGGCGCGCAGCGTGCCCCAGCGGCCGGCGTCGAAGACGCCGTTGACGCGCGGATCGACGAAATCGTCGTCGGTCAGGTCGTGGCGGTCGTAGCGCGCGCCGAGTTCGACCACCAGGCGCTCCCCGAGCCGGATGCGGTCGGCGACGTAGACGCCGAACGACTCGCTGGTGACGTCGTCGACGAAGCGGGTGAGGCCGTTGCGGCCGAGCAGGCCGTCGAAGGCGAGGTCGTTGGTGTAGTCGTAGCGCACGTCGTAGCGCCGCGCCTCGACGCCCCACTTCAGGTAGTGGCGATCGCTCGGCTGGCTGTTCCACGCGGTGCGCGCGGTGTAGACGTCCATGTCGCGCACGTCGCGGATCGTGAACGCGTCGAAGCCTTCTTCGTTGGTGAAGCGATCGCGCTCGACCCGGCCGACCGACAGATGGTTGTCGACGAAGGTGCGGGCGCCGAAGAGCGCCTGGTGATCGAGCCAGAGATAGCCGTTGCCGTAGGTCGAGTCGATGACCTCGCGCGTCGGCGCGCCGAAGTCGTCGGTTTCGGTCTCTTCCTGGTCGAGCGAATCGTCGGCGATGAGCAGCTTGAGCGCGATGTTCTGCGACGGCGTGAGCGCGCGGTCGACCTTGGCGACGACGTCCCAATACGCGGGGCCGTCGCCTTCGGTCTCTTCCTCGTCGTCGTCGCCGGCGACCTGGAGCAGCAGATCGAGATAGCCGCGCCGCCCCGAGGCCAGCCAGCGTCCGTCGCCGTCGCGTCCGAGCGCGCCCGAGCCGCTGGCCCACAGGCTGGCCAGGCTGATGCCGAGCTCGCCGCGGCGATCGGCGGCGGGCCGCAGCAGGGTCATGTCGAGCACGCCGGCCATCTTGTCGCCGTACTCGGCGGGGAAGCCGCCGGCGATCAGGTCGACGCCGTCGATCATGTCGGGGTCGACGATGCTGAAGACGCCTTGGAAATCCTTGAGGTGATAGGGCTCGAAGATTTCGAGGCCGTCGAGGCGGATGGCGGTGTCGCGGTAGAGGCCGCCGCGCACGTTGAGCTGGGCCGAGACGTCGTTCGAGGCCATGCCCGGCACGACCGCGAGCGCGCGCACGAGATCGTCGCCGAAGCGCGGCAGGCGCATGATCTCGTCGCGGGTGAGCGCGACCGTCGCCACCGGCTCGCTGCGGTCGATGGCGTAGCTGCCGGTGACGTCGATCGTGGCCAGGACGCTCGAGGCCGGCCGCAGCACGAAGCGCAGCGGCGCGGCGGATGCGTCGACGGGCGTCGTCACGACGCGCGTCAGCGGCTCATAGCCGTCGGCGAGCACGGTCAGCCGATAGCGTCCGGGCGGCAGATCGGCTGCGAAGCGGCCGTCGGCATCCACGGTGATCGGCGCGATCCGCGGCGGATCGACGACGATCTCGATCTGCCCGACGGCCGCGCCGTCGAGGTTCTCGACCTGCCCGCGGACGGTGGCGTCGTCGGCGTGGATCGTCGTCGGCGCGGCGAGGAGCAGCGCGAGCAGGAGCAGCGGTCGGGCCAAGCGGCGCAGGGCAAACGGATCGGGCGAGCGCGGAAGCATGAGACGAATCTCCGTGGATCGTGGATGGCAGCGATGTCGGGTTGCCGCGCATCGTAGAGAGACGCGTCTCAGCGGGACGTGAGCGCTTTGTCAACGAAATCTCAACCGGGCGGCCAGTGCAGGCTGATCCGATAAAGTTGGATCATGCTCGACGCCATCACCCTCAAGAATTTCAAGAGCTTCGAAGACGCCACGCTGCCCCTGCGTCCGCTGACGGTGCTGATCGGTGCGAACGCGTCGGGCAAGACCAACGCCATCGAAGGACTGCAGCTGCTGGCGTGGATGGCGGAGGGGCGTCGGCTCGGCTCGCTGCTGTCGGCGGTGCGCGACGAGGAACTCAGCCTGCGCGGGGCGCTGCCGCAACTTTGCTGGCGTGAAGACGATGCGCACGTCACGCTCGGCTGCCGCAGTGTGTCGAGCGATGCAATGACGGACGCATCGGATGGACTCGAGCTTTCGCTGACGCTCGACGTGGGTGAGCGGGCGGACGGGGTGCACGATTTCCCTGCGATCGTCGGCGAGACGCTGACGTTGGACGACAAAGACACAGTTTTGTATCAAGCCACGATGGTGCACGATGGCTTGCAGCGTCTGGAGATCCGGTACGACAACGATCTGCGAGGCGGAAATCTGAGTATTCCAGGTGCGCACGATCAGCCCGTTTTTCATCAGCTGCAAGCTCCCGGGCGCTTCAGCGAAAGGCATACGAAGGCGCAGAAGCGGATTCCGCAGGCCTGCCGCCGCGTCGCCGAGGACCTGCTTCGCGTTCGCATTCTCGATCCAAGCCCGCGGGCCATGCGCGGCTACAGCCACAAGACCGACGTGCAGCTGCGCACCGACGCGGCCAACCTGTCGGCGGTTCTGAACCGGCTCTGCAGCGATCCTGCGCAGCGCGCGCAGGTCCTCGACTTCGTGCGCGACGTGCCCGAACAGGACATCAGCGATATCAGTTTCCTGGTGACGGAGCGCGGCGACGTGATGGTGGCGCTCTATGAATCGCTCGGTGGACGCACGTCGCGTCGGGAAGCGGCGCTCCTCTCCGACGGCACGCTGCGCGTGCTCGCGGTTGCGGCCGCGCTGCTGAGCGCCGAGCCGGGCGCGACGGTGGTGATCGAGGAGATTGACAACGGTGTGCATCCGAACCGCGTGCGCGATCTCGTCGCGCGCGTCGAAGCGATCTCACGCACGCGCGATCTGCGCGTTCTGGTGACGACCCACAATCCGGCGCTCCTCGACGCCCTGCCGCTGCACGCCGTGCCCGACGTGGTGCTCTGCTATCGCGATCGCCGGACCGGTGCCTCGCAGCTCACCCGGCTCGAAGATCTCGCGCGCTATCCGGATCTCGTTGCCTCGGGTGCGCTCGGCCAGGCGGTGACCCGCGGCACGCTGCAAGAGATTCTCGATGATGATGAACCAGAAGCCGAGCTTCGCGCGCGGCACGCAGCGTTCTTCCGCGATCTGGCGCGCGAATCTGCATGAAGGTGAGGGCGATCTCATTGGTCGACACCTCGGTCTTCTACGAGCTACTCGGCGTAGCCAGCAAGAGCAGGCCACAGCGCGAGTTTGAACCAGTCTCGTTGTAAGGGAGCTACTGAGAATAGAGTAAAGGGTTTAGTTTTTGTAAGTTGCTAGTTTGCCTTGGGAATATCTGTTTTTTGGTGTGTTTGTTGAGTGTCAATGAAAGATGTTCTCTCGCGGCAATCGCCAAATGCTAAAGATGGCCAAGGGGCAGCGGCGATTTTGACTCGTTATTGGTGATGTTGAATGTTTAGTTCGGCTACTGCCTGGTAGTCTGTTCCATACTGAGCCCAAATGCTCGAAATTTGCTGGCTTTGATAGCCTGCTTGTGTAGTATTGGCACAAAATCTGAGGGTAAGTACTGTGAGTAACAAGAGAAAGTGGAAAGTCGCTTTGGATGGCCGTTCAGATCTGAAGCAGTACGGTCATAATCAGCTGCTTCTTTTTGCCCTGCAGCTGCATGAGGCTATAGATGATATTCATCTGGTCGCGGCTGAATATTTAACTGATGGTAGAAATGATAAAAAATGCGACTTGGTTTATATTGATTCAGAGTCAGGTAAGGTGATTATTGCTCAAGGCTACTGGAGCGACAAGGTGGGGAGAGCTTCTGCGCCTGGGAATAAAGCTTCGGATTTAAATACTGCATGTGCTTGGATTTTCGGTAAAGATT
>JBCCOR010000423.1:0-4778 GCA_039025295.1 Acidobacteriota bacterium | reverse complement strand
CGCCAGGCCGCTGGCGTCGCCGTCGTCGTCGCGGGGTGCCGCGTCCGCGGCGTCGGTTGCCGGGCTGGCCGCCGGCTGTGCGTCGATCCGCGGTAATTCGTCGTCGGCCGCCGGCTGCGCGTCGATCTGCGGCAGGTCGTCGTCGCGGTTCGGCTCGGCCGCGATCGCCAGCGGGTCGTCGGCTGCCGGCGGGTCGTCGTCTGCCGGCGGGTCGTCGATGGCCGGCGTCGCGTCGATCCGCGGTAATTCGTCGTCGGCCGCCGGCTGTGCATCGATCAGCGGCAGGTCGTCGTCGCGCTGCGGCTGGGCCTCAGCTGGCGGCGGCTCGGCGATCTCGGCGGCGGGCGCCTCGGTCGGCGCCGGCGCGGCCATCTGCGACGGCGCGAGCGCGAGCTGGTCGATGTCGTCGAGATCCAGCGCATCGAGATGCAGCACGTCGTCGCCGATCGCCGACGAGGCCGCGGCCGCGTCGGTGGCGGTGTCGCGGCCGGGCGCATAGACCACCGGCGCGGGATCGACGAAGAGCTGGCGCATGTAGTTCGCCAGCAGAAGCGCGTTGGGGGTTTCGTCGAGCGCCTGGAGGGCCTTCTGCAGATCGGTCTCCATCGCGCCGGCGGTCGCGTAGCGGTCGTCGCGCTCGCGCGTCAGCGCACGCAGCACGACGCGCTCGACCGCTTCCGGCACGGTCGGGTTGAGGCCGCGCGGCGGCTGGATGCGGCATTCGCGCACGGCGTCGAGGACGCTGATCTCGCTGTCGCCGGTGAACAGTTTGCGGCCGGTGAGCATCTCGAAGAACACCGCGCCGAGCGAGAAGATGTCGCTCCGGCCGTCGACCGACTGGCCCCAGGCCTGCTCGGGCGACATGTACTGCAGCTTGCCCTTGAGCGCGCCCATCTGGGTCGTGCTGGCCTTGGCCACCGCCTTGACGATGCCGAAGTCGCACAGCTTGACGTCGCCCTCGTGGCTGATCAGGACGTTCTGCGGCGAGATGTCGCGGTGGACGAGGCCGAGCTCCTGGCCGTCGAAGCCGCGCTTGCGATGGGCGTAGTCGAGCGCGCTGGCGAGCTGCGCGGCGATCAGCATCGCCAGGCCGATCGGCATCGGCATCTCGCGCTTGCGCGCGGTCTGCAGGATGGAGCGCAGGTCCTTGCCGTCGACGAACTCCATCGCGATGTAGTGCTCGTCGTCGACCTTGCCGAGATCGTGGATCTGGATGATGTTGCCGTGGCTGAGCTGGGCGGCCAGCTTGGCCTCGTCGATGAACATCGTCACGAACTCGGGATTGTCGGTCAGATGCGCGAGGATGCGCTTGATCGCGACGGTCTTCTGAAAGCCCTCGACGCCCGAGCGCTGCGCCTTCCACACCTCGGCCATGCCGCCGATCGCGATTCGCTCGATCAGCGCATAGGGTCCGAAGGTGCCGCGCGTGGCATCGGCTGCGCCGGCCGGTCCGATCGACGACAGGGCCGGCAGCTCCTGGGTGCGCAGCATGTGCTCGCGGAAGTCGACCTCGCTGCCGTCGGCGAGCAGCACCGGCGGCGGACCTTCGTCGTTCGGCTCGACCGGCGCGGTCTCGATCGGCGCGTGGTCGCTCCGCGCTGCAGGCTGTGCTGGTGGTGCCGCGGGCTGTGCTGGTGGTGCCGTTGGCTGTGCTGGTGATGCCGCGGGCTGTGCTGGTGATGCCGCGGGCTGTGCCTCGGCTGCTGGTGCTGCGGCAGGCTGTGCCGATGCCGCCGCGTCGGCGCGCGTCGGGCCGGCGGCCGTGCGCGCCGCACGCGCCGCGCGCGACGACTTGCCGCCGCTGCCGCGCAGGCCGGCGAGCGTCTTGTTGAGCAGCGCGTCGATTTCGTCCTCGCCGAAGTCGGTGTCGGCGATGATCGCGGCATCGCCCGCGGCCGGCGGCTGTGAGGTCGAGGGCTGTGCCGGCGCGGGCTGTGCGGGGGCCGACGCCGCTGCTGCGGGCTGTGCGGCATCGGGCGCAGGTGCCGCGGCTGGCGGACGAGAATCCGCGGACGGACGCGTGGCGACGGGCTGGGTGAGCAGGCTGGGATCCACATGCAGCGCCTCGTCCATCGGCGGTCGGACGCTGACGGTCGGCGCGGGCGCCGCGGCTGTTGACTGGCTCGCTGCCGGCTGCGCAGCGGCGGGCTGCGCAGCGGCGGGCTGCGCAGGTGCGGCGGGCTGGCTCGCTGCCGGCTGCGCAGCGGCAGGCGCCGCCGGCTGTGTGCTGACGGGCTGCGCGGCCGCGGCGGGCTGACGCGTCGCCGATCGTGCGGCGGTCGACGGCTTGGCGCCGCTCAGCTGGTCGGGCAGGATGCCCGAGAGCGTTTCTTCGAGCTTGCGGTCGACCGACGACTTGCGGCGCTTCTTGCGCGGCGGCGCGCCGACGCCCGGGATGTCGAGCACGCCCGAGAGCGTCTCATGCAGGCGCTTCTCGACGCTCGGGCCGCTCTCGCGGCTGCGTTTCTTCGACGTCCGCGCCTCGGCGTCGCGCTCGACCTCGGCGAGCATGTCGCCAAAAATGTCGCGCGCCGACATCTGGTCGTTCGGCGGCGTCGCGCGCAGCCGCGCGGTCGCCGCGGGCGTGTCGATCACCGCGGCGCTGATCGGCGGCGCGGTCGACACCGGGGAGTCGGCCGTGCCGACCAGCATGGTCACCACGCGCTGGAGCGCGTTCGGGCGGATCGGTTTGCCGAGCAGGCCGTCGGCCTGGAAATCGGCCGCGATCTCGAGCTGGCCCTGCGGCACCAGGACGACCGAGCCGGGGCCGCCGGCCTCGCGAGAGAACGACGCGGTCAGCGAGCGCGCCTCGGGTGCGGTCGCGCTCGCGATGACCAGTGCGGGCGGGGTCGAAGCCGCGCGTGAGACGGCGTCGGCACGATCGGCCGCAAGCACCACCTGATGGCCGGCGGCGGCCAGTGTGGCCTGGATGCTGCCGGCGCTGTCGGCATCGGGTTCGACGACCAGGATCATCGCCATGGGAAGCTCCGAAGCAGGTCAACAATCATCTGGGGGGTCATTGTGCACATCGTATCGTGTTCCGCCGCGCGCGCCACGCCAAGGCGCGGGCCGCGTCGTCCGCGACGCGATTTTGTACAATGAGCGCCCGTCATCCGCATTCCATCCGACGCATTCCGCACCGCGATCGATCCCGCATCGCCATCTCGCCGAGGTACCCGAGTCCATGGCCGGACACAGCAAATGGAGCACGATCAAACGCAAAAAAGCCGCTGTCGACGCCAAGCGCGGCAAGGTCTTCACCAAGATCCTGCGCGAGGTGACCATCGCCGCGCGCATCGGCGGTGGCGATCCCGACGGCAATCCGCGCCTGCGCTCGGCGATCCAGGAGGCGCGGACCAACAACGTGCCGAGCGACAATATCGAGCGCGCGGTCAAGAAGGGCACAGGTGAGCTCGAAGGCGCGGTCTACGAAGAAGTGACCTACGAGGGCTACGGCCCGAGCGGCGTCGCCATGCTGGTCGAGGTCGCAACCGACAACCGCAACCGCACGGTCGGCGAGGTCCGCCATCAGTTCTCCAAGCACGGCGGCAACCTCGGCGAGAACGGCTGCGTCAGCTATCTGTTCGACCAGCGCGGCTATTTCGCGATCGATCCCGGAACGCTCGACGAAGAGGCGTTCATGGAGCTGGCGCTCGATCTCGGTGCCGACGACATCGCCACCGACAAAGGGCCGTACGAAATCTTCGCCGCGGTCGGCGACTACAGCGCGATCCGCGATCAGCTCGAGGCCAAGGGCATCGCACCCGACGTCGCACAGCTGGCGATGATCCCGCAGACCACGGTCGAGCTCGACGCCGACAGCCTGTCCAAGGTGATGCGCCTGGTCGAAGGACTCGAAGATCTCGACGACGTCCAAAACGTGTGGGCCAACTTCGAGGCCGACGACGCGCTGCTCGACGCCTACGAAGCCGGCTGAGCGGGCGCGCGTGCGCATCCTGGGCCTCGATCCGGGCAGTCGTCACACCGGCTACGGCTTCGTCGATCGCGGCATCGACCGGCGTCGGCTGCGGCCGGTCGCCTACGGCCGCCTGTCGCCGCCGCGCGACACCGCGCTGGTCGCCCGACTGGCGCATCTGGCCAGCGCGCTCGATGCCCTGCTGCAGCGGCACGCGCCCGACGTCGCGGTGCTCGAATCGCTTTACCACGGCGTCAATCCGCGCGCCCTGATCGTGCTCGCCCAAGCCCGCGGCGCGCTCCTCACCACCCTCGGCCGCGCCGGCGTGGCGGTGCACGAATACACCCCGGCCGAGATCAAGAGCGCCGTCACCGGCAGCGGCCGCGCCGACAAGGCGCAGGTCGCGCGCATGGTGCGGCTCGAGCTCGGTCTGCGCGACGACGATCTCGCCGACGACACCACCGACGCGCTCGCGGTCGCGATCTGCTACGCCCAGCGCGCGGCCTTCGACCGCCTGCGCGAGACCGCGCGCTGAGCGATCGGGTGGATCTGGACCGCTTTTTCGGCCCTGTGTTACGATCCGCCCGTCCCAATCCGCGTTTAGCAGCCTATCTGGAACGGTCTCGACCAGCGCCCGTGGGCACGTGGATCATGACGCTGTCTCGCGCCGCGTCGGTTTGTCCGGCCAGCGCGAGGCGTCCGAATCTGTCGCGCGCCGACGGCCGCAGCAGGTTCGGAAGGCCGGTCGGGCGCCGTGAATCGTACGGCGGACACGCGCACAGCCGGATAGGATCGATACGACACACATCTGAGATTCATTCGGCCTCGACGGTCGACCGGATCTCCCCACGCAAGAACTTCG
>JBCCOR010000422.1:0-4780 GCA_039025295.1 Acidobacteriota bacterium | reverse complement strand
GGCGCGCCGAGTGCAGATACTGCCCGCCGCGCCCATCATCCCGCGGCGCACGATCCTCCAAGGCGCGGACCTCATCCGCCGACAGCGCGCCGATGCGGACCTGCGACTCGTAGTACTGCGCCCGCATGACCGGATCGCCGCGCAGCAGGCTGTTCAACTCCTGCTTGATCGTCACCGATCCACGCGCCCGCGGCGGCACCAGCTGCCGCGCCACGGCGTGCTCCCATCGCACCACCTCGGGCATCAACGCTTGCGTCACGAGTTGCTCCGTCGCATGGTGCGCCGTTCCGTATTGGTAGCCGTCGGGATCGCCCATGAAGATCCGTGGGATCCCGAAGTAGCTCGCCACCGTCGCCGCGCTCAGCCGGATCAGGTCCAGGATCGCAGCGTCCTCCAACGGCATCGGACGCGCGAGCGTGATCTTCATCCCTTCGTCGAGCACGGCGTACCCGCCCGCTTCGATCGCTGAGATGCCCTTATGCACTGCCTCGATGCCCTGCGGGCCGATCTGCTCCGGATGCGTGATGAACCCCGAAAAGAACGCCCCGTAGCCGAAGTAGTGGCGTGCGAACTGCTCCATGAGCCGTGACAGCTCGAGATGCGGTGCCAAGATGCTGCGGACCGGGCTGATGCCGCAGATCGAATCACCGGGTCCGCGGAAATGAAAGATCTCCGACTCGGCGTAGTGGCGCAATTCACCGTCGGGCTCCCAGACGTAGAAGACCTTGCGTCCGCCCTCGCGCACCGCGCGGCAGCGCGTCGGATGGATGGGATCGAGCATGCGCAGCGCGCCGCCGCGGCCGCGGACGATGCGGGCGAAAAAGTTGCCGAAGCCGAGGCGGTGCGTCCACGCGATCTCCTTGAGCAGGAATGGATCGAGCCCGGCGTCGTGACTGGCGAGCGCGTCGATCAGGTCGTGCCGGTCGGCACGCCAGCGATCGCCGCCGTCCTTCTCGACGACGTGCGTCGGCAGCGGCGCCAGCGCACGAACGAGGACCTGGATCGCGCGCTGCAGCACCGAACTGTTCTCGTCCGCCATGCCGCCCGGACGCTCGAAGACGCGCGCACCGTAGCCGGCGAGTCCACCGACGCGCGGCAGTACGGCCGCGGGCGACGACGAGGCGGCCGCCGCTGCGGCGAGCGGACGCGGTGCGAGGGCACGAACGAGTTGGCGAATCACGTCAGATCTCCGGAAGCGACGCAGCACCGGGACGCGTCGCGGTTGGCGAGGTCGTGAGATGGCGAACGAGCCGATCGCCGCGCGCAACAACGGCGCTGAGCGCCGCCGCGAGGGTGACGCAGACGAGCGGACCAACGGCGACGTCGAGGACGACGAGCAGGCCGAGGACGGCCAGACCGCGCGCCAGGGCGTCGGCCGCGGCTGCGACGAGCGCGACGGCGAGGACGCGGTCGGTGGGATCCGTGCTGTGCATCACGAGGCACCGCGCCGCACGGGCGGAATGACGGCGAGCGATTCGCCCGCGGTGTAGCGCGACGTCGGCGCCGGCGTTGAACCTTCGAGCGCGCGGTGAATGTGGAACGCAACCGCGGTCAAGATCGCGAACACGACGTCATTCTTGCGGCTCCCGATCTTGGTCAGTCTCAGCCGCCGACGCGCGTCGTAGTGGCCGCCGACCTGGCCGAGGCTCCATCGGCTGACCGGATTCCCGTCGTGGACGAGCTGCCCGCTCTGCAGCTTGTTCGCAAGCCATTCCGCCGCGTCAGCGATGGCGCGCGCGTTGCCCGAGACGCCGATCGTGCGGTAGCCGTCGGCCATCAGGCGCGTATAGACCTCCTGCGCGCGCGACGGATCGAGGGCGATCGGCGGTCGATCCGCGTCGCGCGTACGCCACAGCGGACGCGCCAGGACGCTGCGCACCTCCGCCGCCAGCACGTCGGCGACGGCGACCGCGCCGGGCAGCGTGCGCAGATGCCCAGCCTCGACCCACTCGACGTAGGGCGCCTTGTCCTTCTTCGCCTTTGCAGCCAGATCGTGATCGGGCAGCCACGCGTGCGTCCGCACGCCGTAGACGCCGCGGCCGAGGTCGTAGAGCACGGCGAGCGCGGTCAAGTCGTGGAGCGGCGCATAGTCCATGCCTGCGCACCGCACGTCGGCGCCCTCCCACCACGCGTCATCGGGACGGGCGGCGCGGTCCCACGCCAGCTGATCGAAGAACGCAGTCGCCGATCGTCGCGGCCAGATCCCGAGGTACATCGCGCAGTGGTGGACCTTCGCCGCCTCGCTGCTGCCTGCCTGGCGGATCTCCTCGAGGGCGCGAGCGCGCGAGAACGTTACGGGAAACGAAGGGTTGGCGCGCTCGATCGCGGCGAGGCTCGCCCAGTCGTTCGGGACGACATCAGGCAGCTGCGTTTTCGGATCGACGCGCCCGGCCGTATAGACGCGCGCCAGGCAGCGCGGCCGACGCGCGGGCTCGCGCTCCGTTTCGATCGCCTCCTCCCACAGTTGCCGCGCGCCGACGGTCGGATCGAGGCCGACGGTCGAGCTGACCAGCAGCAGGCCGTTCGGAAACGAGCGCATCGAGCCGGCGAGCGTCTGCCGCATCTCGGGATCGACGACGTGCATCTCATCGAGGTAGACGATCGGCGCCTGCAGTCCCCACGCGCCGTCCACACGCGACGAGAGCGCCTCGATCGTCGCATCGCGCGGCATGCCATGCCGCCGGATCGACCGAACGCCGACCTCCGCGCGTCGTGCCAGCTGCGGCGACTGACGAACGAGCGACTGCAGCCGATGCAGCGCGATCCCCGCCTGATCCCGATCGCCCGCCGCGATGCGCGCGCGAGGCACGCCGTACCCGCCCGAGAAGTAGAGATAGGCGACGAGCCACGCGAGGGTGGCCGTCTTGCCGTTCTTGCGCGAGAGCCAGATTTGCAGCTCCCAATGCTGCCGATTCCCGTCGTCGTCGATCCAGCCGAAGAGCTCGCCCAGAACGTCGCGCTGCCAGTCGAGGAGCGTCACCGGCTGCCCGTGCCACGGCCCTTCCGTATGCAGGCAGTAGCGTTCGATCCACGAACACGCGCGGTCCGCGGCGTGCGGGTCGAAGCGGTACGTCGTGCCGTCGACGGTGCGCGTCGGCCGGTCGCTCAGGTGCGGATCGTCGCCGCGGTGGACGCGCTCGATCCACGGCTCGAACGCGTCGCCGCCCCGCGCGTGCTGCGCGCAGGCGTCGAGGACGAGCGTTTGCAGCGTGTCGCCGCTGGCGGCGTCGCGGGTCATGTAGAGATCGAGCAGCGCGTCGAGGGCCGGACGTCGTCCGAACGCGTCGCCGAAGTAGTCGTGCCCGGTGAGCAGCTGCGTTAGGTGCGGATCCGACGATGCCCCCGGCAGCCCGGGGCCGCTCCACGGCTCACCGCGTCGCACGAGCCGCATCATCCGCCGCGCCGAAGGCTGCGCGCCGCCGCCGGCTTCGAGCGTGCGGAGCGTCCGCAGCCGTCCACCGTGCGGCCGACCGCGCCTTCGCGCCGGCTTACGCACCCACGCCACGGCGGTGTCCTCGGTCGGTGACCGTCTGCGCGAGCGCGAGCGGCAGGCCGTCGACCAGGCGATCGAACAGCCGCATCCAGACAGCGAGCGCGTCCGCCCAGATCTTGTGTGCGGGATGCGTGCGCGGATGCCCGTCGACGCGGTAGATCCCCGCCGGTGCCTCCGCGATCAGCAGCGCGTTCGCCTGCCGCATGCGTCCATAGGCGTCGCAGGCCGTGTGCAGCAGCGTCAGCGTTGCCGCGTTCCAAATCTCCTCGATTCCCGGATCGTCGTCGTCGAGCTCGTACGCCAGCGCGTCGCCCATGATCTCGAGCCACAGCTTGACCGCGTCCCGGTCGGCGAGGTCCTCGGGCGGTTCCAGGCGCGGATGCGGCAGGGCCGCAAGGTCGAACCCAATCTCACGCGCCACCTGCTCGGCCAGGTCCTCGGGCGCGGCGGTGCGTGACTTGTGCGGTTGTGCGATCTCGTCGGCGACGCGTCGCGTCAGCGGCCAGACGCGGACCTGTGGTCCACCGAAGCGACAGCGCATCGGCCCATGCCCGAGCAGCGTCCCGAGATGCCGTCCCAGCCACGCCCGCGCAACCGGCTGGTTGTCGGTGTCGTCACACCACGCCGCGTAGTCGTCGTACAGCGTCGCCGACGGCGTCCGCGCTTCCTGCCGCGGGATCCACCGGTCTTCAAGCCACTGCCGGACGCTGTCGAGGTCATTCATTGGGTCGAAATGCCGTACTCACATTTGCCAGAAAATCGAGGCCGGTATGCAGAAAGGGCACCCGCGCGCGGGGCATCCCCCTTGTTCTCAACACTTGACCGGGTACCCCCCGTGCCGTCCCTCTACTGTCTCACCGACCTCGGCCGAGTAGGTCGGCGCGCTGGTGGGTACGCACTTCGCGCTGTCTGCTCGACGCTCTCGGCGGGTTCGTTCGGTCGTCTGCCGGGGTTCTCGGCTGCGCTGGCTACGGTCGTACGTCGCGGACAGGCAGGGCCGCGCGGGCCCGCTCGCGCGGTCGTCGTGGGTCGCTGTAAGTCGCTGCGCTGGTGGGTAGGCACGGCACGTCGTCCGCTCGACGCTGTCGGCTTGCTGGTCCGGTTGCCTGCCGGGGTCCGTGCCTGTGCTGGTTGCGGTCGTGCGCCGAGGGCCGTCTGAGCCGCGTTGATCTGCTCGCTTGGCTGTGGATCCCTACACCTGGTGGAGCAGCGTGCGTACAGTCCGAGTGCGGTCTGTCGTTGACGAGCGGGCGCCTGGCGCGATGCTCTCGCGTGTGAGGGGCGGCG
>JBCCOR010000421.1:0-4790 GCA_039025295.1 Acidobacteriota bacterium | reverse complement strand
CTCTCAAGACGCGCCTGCTGCGCGAAGCGCGCGCGCTGGCGCAGCTGCAGCATCCGGGGATCTGCGAGGTCTACCGGGTCGGCGAGGAAGCCGGGCGCCCGTTCGTGGCGATGCGCCTGATCGACGGCGAGGAGATCGACGTGGCGCTGGCCGACGCCTCGTGGCGGACGATCGTCGCGGTGATGCGCGACGCCGCCGACGCGGTGGCGGCGGCGCACGCGGCGGGGCTGGTGCACCGCGATCTCAAGCCGCCGAATATCCTGGTCGAAACCGCGCCCGACGGCGGACTGCGGCCGGTGGTGGTGGACTTCGGCCTGGTGCAGGACCGTCGCCGGGGCACGCGGCTGACCGTGGCCGGCGAGCTGCTCGGCACGCCGCACTACATGGCGCCCGAGCAGCTGCGCGGCGCGCCGGATGCGATCGGTCCGGCGACCGACGTGTGGGCGCTGGGGATCACGCTGGCGCAGCTGCTTTCCGACGGCCAGACGATGCCCTTCGAGGGGGATACGGAGCTCGACCTGATGCGCGCGATCCTGGTTGGCGCGCCGCATCTGCCCGACGTCGGTCCGCCGGCGCTGCACCAGGTGCTGCGCCGCTGCCTGGCAAAGTCGTCCGTGGATCGCTACGCCGACGCGCGCGCGCTGGCCAGGGATCTCGACTGCGTGCTCAGCGATCGGCCGCTCGTGCGCCCGACGATCCGCACGCGACTGACGCAGGTCGGGCGACGGCTCCATACGCAGCCCGTGGTGATCGTTGCGGGCGCGATCGTGCTGCTCGGCGTGCTGCTGATCGCGGCGCTCGAGCTGCGGCATCGCGCGCATTTGGCGAGCGCGCGGAACTACGGTCAGCTCGGCAAAGACCTCGTCTGGACGATGCGCGCCGAGTCCATGCAGCCGCCGCATTCGCTCACGCCCACCATCACGCGCCTGCAGGCGCGCATCGCGGCGCTCGAACGCGATTTGGCGGCCGCGCATCGCGGTTCGGCCGCGTGGGGACCGCTCCACTACGCGATCGGCGAAGGCTACCGCGCGCTGGGCGAGATGCATTACGACCGGGCCGAGACGCATCTGGCGGCCGCGTGGGCGAGCGGGTTTCGAACCCCCGATGCGGCCTATGCGCGCGGCGTCGTGCTGAGCGCGCTCTATCACCGCCAGAGTCCGCGTCTGCGGCTCCACGAAGATCCCGAAGCGCGCCCGCGCGTACGCCGCACCATCCGCCAGATGCTCGAGCGGGCGTCGCCGAGCGTCGCGTCGCCGGCGTACGTCGAAGCCCTGGTCGCCTACAGCGATCGCGACTGGCCGCGCGCGTTGAATGCCGCCTTGCGCGCCCGCGCGACGACGCCGTGGGCGCACGAGGTCGAGCGGCTGATCGGCGATATCCACGGGCAGCGCGGCGTCACGGTCGATCTCGATCGCAGCGAGACGATCTGGCGCGAGGCATCGGCCGCATATGCGCGCGCGATCGCAGCCGCGCCGAGCGACCCGGTGGCCTATCTCAGCGATTGCGAGCTCGCGGCGTTTCGGGTGATCAACCTGATCTTTGCAGGCCACGGTTCGGATGACGCCCACGCGCAGCAGGCGCAGCGGCTGCGCGACAGCGGCCGCGCGCGCTGCGAGACCGCGCGCCAGCTCGATCCGACCCGCGACACGTCGCCGGCCGTCCTGGCCATGCTCGAGCATCAATACGCCGAGTATCAGCTGTGGCGGCTGCGGCGCGATCCGACGCCGCAGCTGATGCGCGCCCTGCGCTGGGCGTGGACCGGCCTTGACGCGCTGCCGAAAAGCGGTCGTCTGCACGGCGTGGCCGGCGATATCTATCGCGTCCTCGGTGCGTTCGTGCGCGAGCCGGACCACGCGACGCTGCGCGCCGATCTGCCCAGGTCGCCCGACGTGTATTGGGATCTGGCCAGCATGCACTACCGGCGGGCGCAGCAGCTGCAGCCCGACCGTCCCGATCATCGGCGCGCGCTGGCGGTGCTGCTGACCGCCCGAACGGTCGCTGACATCGAGGACGGGCGGGATCCGACCGTCCGCTCGGCGCACGCGCTGGACGCCATCGCGCGCGCGTCGCGCCCGACCGACGTGGCGACCATCCGGGCGCTGCTGCAGGTCAGCGCGTTTCAGGCGTGGCACAGCCGAGCGCTGTGGGCGGTGCGCACGGGCGGTGCGCTGGGGCCGGCGCTGGGCGGCATGCGCCGCGCTCTGCGCGCGGGTGGTCAGGCGCTGACGCACACGTCGTGGGATCTCGAACTCTTCGCGCAATTCTACGGTTTCCAAGCGACGCTGCTGTGGGCGCATGCGGGCGATCCGCGACCCGCGCTGGCGCAGCAGGGCGACTGGATCCAGCGCGCGCACCGCCTCGATCCGGGACGGCCCGAGCTGGCGCTGCGCGCCGCCCAGCAGCAGCTGCGAATGATGCGCGCACAGATCCTGATGCGCGGTGTGGATCCAGGCGCCATCGACGCGACCGCGTTCTATCGGGCGATCCTGCGCGACGTCGACGCGCTGATCGACGCGACCGAAGCGTCGCCCCGGGTGCAGCGCGCCATTCGTCATCATCGGGCCCAGCTGCGGACGCTTGCGGCCTTGCTCGCGGGCACGCCGCCGCCGCGCGTGCCGCTCGACGATCTGAGCGCGCTGCCCGCGGCGAAGACGCGCGCGCGCCACGCGCTGATGTTCGGGCTGGGCGCGCGTGCGCGCGGTGACGCCGCGGAACTGCGGCACTGGCGGGCGATCCTGCGCACCACGACGGCCGCGCGCTCGTCGGCATCGCACGCGCAGGCCGAATGGGCGATCGTAGACCTCGGCCGGTCGATGCTCGAGCGGGCGGCCGGCGGCGAAGCGCGCGGGGACTGCGCGGCCGACCAGGCGCTTCATCGTGCGATCGACGAGGCTTTGCAGACCAATCCGTGGCTGCGCGAGGACGCCACCGTGCTGCGCTACGTGCTCGCGCGGCAGATGCCGGTGCGCGGCGACTGCGGCGATCGGCAGCCGCTCGATCCGATGAGGCTGTAGCGCGACGTGACCGATCGAGCTGCCCGCGACGACGCGCCCGTGACGGGCACCGAGAATGCGCCGCGCTACGGCACGGCCGTGCCGCTGGCCTCGGGCGGTACGGCGGAGGTCTATCGCGCCTACGATTCGGTGCTCGGTCGCGAGGTTGCGCTGAAGTATCTGCGCACGGAGAGCGCTGCGCTGCATCAGCGCCTGCAGCGTGAAGCGCAGGCCCTGATGCGGCTCCATCATCCCGGCATCTGCGCGGTGTATCGCTTCGGTCGCACCGCCGGCCGCCCGTACGTCGCCATGCGCCTGATCGACGGCGAGGAGCTCGACATCGCGATGATGGGCGCCTCGTGGGAAACCGTTGTACAGACCGTGCGCGACGCCGCCGACGCGGTGGCGGCAGCGCACGCCATCGGCCTGGTCCATCGCGATCTCAAGCCGCCCAACATTGTGGTCGAGCAGGCGTCCGACGGGACGCTGCGGCCGGTGGTGATCGATTTCGGCCTGGTGCACGATCGCCAGCGTTCGACGATGCTGACCGAGGTGGGCGAGGTGCTCGGCACGCCGCACTACATGGCGCCGGAGCAGGTGCGCGGCGCGCGCCGCGAGATCGGACCGCCCGCTGACGTGTGGGCGCTGGGCGTGACCCTGGCGCAGCTGCTCGGCGGGCGGCAGGCCCTGCCGTTTCGCGGCGATACGCCGTTCGCCGTGATGCGCGCGATCCTGCGCGATCCGCCCGACGTGCCCGACGTCGGGCCGCCGGCGCTGCAGCAGGTGCTGCGACGCTGCTTGGCGAAGTCGCCGATCGACCGCTATCCCGACGCCGGTGCGCTGGTCGCGGATCTCGATCGCGTGCTGAACCATCAGCCGGTGGCGCGCCTGACGCTCCGCCATCGCCTGACCCGGACCGGCAGGCGGCTGGTGCGACGACCGGTGACGGTGGTCGTCGTGGCGCTGCTGGTCGCGGTTCTCGCCCTGAGCGTGCTGCTCGAGCTGCGCCATCGGGCGCGCTTGCACGATGTGCAGCGCTACGGCCAGCTCGGCCGCGATCTGAGCTGGACGATGCGCGCCGAGCACATGCGTCCGCTGCACGATCTGTCGCCTGCGCGCGATCGTCTGCGCGACCGGCTGACCGGACTCACCGCCGAGCTGCCGACGCTGCCGACCGGGTCGACCGCCTACGGCCCGCTGCACTACGCGATCGGCGAAGGCTACCGCGCCCTCGGCGGCACCGACGACGCGCGCGCACTGCGGCATCTGGAGACGGCGTGGGCCGCCGGCTTCCGTTCGCCCGATGCGGCGTACGCCCTGGGCGCGACGCTCGAGCGCCATCACAACAACGACTGGGCGTCGACGTCGCCCGCGCTGCGGACCCGCATCGCCCGGCTGCTGGCCGCAGGCCGCGCCGCGCGCACGGTGTCGCCGGACTACGTCGAGGCGCGTCTGGCGCTCTACGACCAGCGCTTCGACGACGCCCTGCGGCTCGCCGAGCAGGCGCGGCGCAGCGTGCCGTGGGCCTACGAGGTGGATCGCCTCGTCGGCGACGTCCACGCCGCCCGGAGCCTGGCGATCGATACGGCCATGCCGGCGTCGGTCGACGCGTCGCGCGCCGCCGCCGCGCGGGCGTATCAGCAGGCGATCGCCCGCGCGCCGAGCGATCCGGAGAGCCGCATCCGCGCCTGCCGGCTCGATGCCTACTGGATCGCCAGCTGGACGATGCGCCCCCATCCGGCGTCCAACGACTACGCGTCGCGCCGGTAGTTCTCCTCCACGCGCGACGCGTAGTCG
>JBCCOR010000420.1:0-4816 GCA_039025295.1 Acidobacteriota bacterium | reverse complement strand
TCACGGGGCACGAGCGCGATCTTGGTACGCTCGGCGGCGCCGGCGGCGTCCAGATCGAGCTCGACTACATGCGCGCGCGGTTTTGCAGTCCGTGGACGGCGCGCTTTCTGAGCGTTGACCCGGCGCGGGAGAGCGTGAACCTGCAGCGTCCGCAGACGTGGAATCGCTACAGCTACACGTTCAACAATCCGGTTACGCTGGTGGATCCGGATGGCCAGGTGCCGATTCTTTTCAAGACGGCGGTGAAGCTGGCCATCAAGGGCGGCGACATCGCGGCGACGACGGCGGGCATCGTCGAGGATGCGAAGACGCTGGCGTCGCCGGGTGCCACGGCCGGCGAGCGGGCGCTGGCTGCAGCGTCGCTGCTGTCGGAAGTTGTGTCGCCCGTCTCGGTTCGGGATGCCAAGCTGGGTATCAAGGCGACCGATGCATTCGGAGATGCTGCAGGCGGAGCAGATCGCGTCGTCGATGCCGCGAGCGCTGTCCAAGGCACGGTTTCTCGGGACGCTGCTTTGCTAAGCCGCCTGTCGAGAGCAGCCTCTGTTCCAGATCGAAACGGGCTTACGGCAGCCGGTAGATCTTTGCAGAAGCACTCGTCGCGGCCAGCAAGCGCTTTCGACACCAAGCTTACGCGGGCCAGTGATCTGAATCAGGCAGGACAAGCCGTGGTTGACGAAATCGTTATGTCTCCTGGAGCCATACATCGAACCAACAGACTTGGCGGTATCGATGTTGTCGCTCCGGACGGACGCGGTGTTCGCTATAACTCCGATGGATCTTTCAGAAATTTCTTGGAGCCTAGGAAATAGATGACTGCAGCTGACTGTGAATTCGAAATCCAGATTATGGACGATCCGGACTATGAAGACCTTGTTGCCGAGATCTACTTCAAAGGCAAGTATTGCTTTTTGCTCAGTCAAGAGGCAGGTCATGCGAACTTACAGATTCATATCGTGGCTCAGGATTCAGGTGATCCTTGGTGCATGAGCGTAGACTCTATGCAGAGCACTATTGAGGAGGCTAAAAAGCGACTTTGGGATTTGCGCCGCACGTGAGCTTAACTTTGTGCCTCAGCTTGAGGTGTGTTTACAACTTAGATTGAAGCTGCGCCGTACCTGATCGGCGATTGCTTCAACGGCCTGCGCACCCAGCATTTTGGGGTCTTCGGTGAGTCGACCGGCCTCGCGTTATCGAGCGTCGATCCGGCCCAGGAAAAGTGCGCAGCTACCGCGCCGCCGCCGCTACCGTCCGCGCCGGCAGCTCCGCATCCTCGCCGTAGTAGTCGAGAATCCCCTCGACGATCGCATCGGCCATCTGCTGGCGGAAGCGGCGGGTTTGGATCAGGCGGCGGTCTTCGCGGTTGTTCAGGTTGCAGACCTCGATCAGCAGCTTCGCCGGCACCGCGTTGAAGCGGATCACCGCCGGCACGAACGGACGGCTGCGACGGTTGCGGATGATGCGGTCGCGGACCGGCTTCTCGGCGTGGATCGCCAGCTTGTTCTGGCGCATCGTGCCGATCAGCGACCGGGCCAGATCGCGCGACAAACCCTCGCTCTCCGTCCGCTGATGCCAGCTGTAGCTCACCCGACGCTGCTCGCGCACCTCGCGCCGACGCTCGTACAAACTGCCCGACTTGCCGTAGGTGCCGCGCGTCAGGCTCGCCGACGGCACGTAGATCATCACGCCGCGCAGCGACGGATGGAGGGCGTCGGCGTGGAGGGACAGAAAGATCACCTTGCGGGGATCGTTGCCGTTGGTCTTCAGCGCCTTGCGATGCAGGCTGTTCGACAGATACCAGCGCAGATGCACGCCCGGACGCGGATCGTCGATGCGGTAGGGCGGGTTCGTCTGAACCGCGTGATCGCGCCGGCGGGTGAGGGTGTCGCGGTCGGGTACGGACAGGTCCTTGCCCGCCTGCACCGTCGTCGCGACCGTCGCCGCCGTCGTGTCGAGCAGCTTGCGCCGCACCCGCAGCATGATGTCGTAGACATAAACCGCCTCCGACACGCCGCCGATCATCGCACCCGGATCGACGCCGCCGTGGCCGGGGTCGAGGATCACCAGGATGTCCTGCAGGCGATCGGCGCGCACCGTGTTGCTGAAGCGCGCACTCTCGGCCAGGCGTGCCTGGTACTCCTGACGGCGCGGATCGCCCTTCGGCAGGAACTCCGGCAGCAGCACGTCGAACGGAATCCGCACGCGCTGGCCCACCGGCATGTCGGTGACGTCGGGAATGCGATTCTCCGTTGCCAGCTCCTGCGCCAGCGCGTTGACGTCCTCGGCGAAGGTGCGACCCGTGAAGCGCACCACGACGCTCGAATACAGCGCCTCGCCGGTCTTCAGGTTGTAGACCGCGTAGGGCACGCCGTCATCGCCGCGCTCGTACGACAGGCCGAAGCGCGCCGCTTCCTCGGGCACCTGGGTGAGGTCGAGCGGCGCGCCCGGATCGATCGCTTCGGGCGCCGGCGCGGCGGACGGCGCCGGCAGCAGCCCCGGCAGCGCCGCGGCGCGCAGGCCGGGCAGCAGCAGATCGGACGGGATGTTGAGCGTTTGGCCCATCTCGAGCGCTTCGTCGGGCAGGCCGTTGGCGGCGCGGATGCGGTCGAAGTTCTCGCCGCGACCGGTGAACCAGCGCGCGATCTGCCACAGGCCCTGGCCGCGCACCGCGTCGGTGACGACGTGCGCCCAGCCGCCCGGGATCGGCTTGTCCTGCGGGAAGAGCGCTTCGATCGCGCGTCGCTGCAGATTGGGCGAGGCTTCGCTGTGCGGCACGCGGTAGAAGCGGTCGGCGTAGAGCCGGCGCTGCTTGCCGTTGCGCGCGCGGATGCGGTCGATCGACGCCTGGTTGCCGGTGCCGGTCAGCCGACGCGCGAACGCCAGCCAGCCCTCGCCGCGCTGCGGCCGCGCGGCGACGAACAGGCGGTAGTCGTCGTCGAGCACGACCCGCATGCCGCCCCCGAGATCGACGCGCTCGCGCGCGGCGGCCGGCGGCGACGCCGCGATCGCCGTCCAGGCCAGCAGCGCGAGCAGCAGCAGCCAGGGCGACGCGCGCAGCGCGCGCGCTGCGTCAGGACGCACGCCCGAGGGACGACGCGGCGGCGTGCGCCGGCGTCACCGTCCAGTCGGCCGACGCCAGCGCGGCGCGGCCGATGCGCAGCGCGCCGCGTTCGTCGCGCCGACGGGTCATGATCTGCAGGCCGAGCGGCAGGCCGTCGGCGTCGACGCCGCACGGCACGGACAGGCCGGGGCCGCCGACCAGGCTCGCGGGCGTCGTGTAGATGTCGGAGAGGTACATCGCGACCGGATCGTCGACGCGCGCGCCGAGGCCGAACGCGCCGGTGGGCGCGGTCGGCGTGATCAGGGCGTCGACCGCGCGGAAGGCCGTCGCGAACTGCGCCCGCATCGCCGCGCGCGCGGCCTGGGCGCGGCCGTAGTAGGCGTCGTAGTGGCCCGACGACAGCGCGAAGGCGCCGAGCAGGATGCGGCGCTTGACCTCGGCGCCGAAGCCCTCGCTGCGGCTGCGGTGGTAGAGCGCGGTCAGGTCGTCCGGCGACGCCGCGCGATGGCCGTAGCGCACGCCGTCGAAGCGCGAGAGATTGGCCGACGCCTCGCTCGGCGCGATCACGTAGTACATCGGCACCGCCAGCGGCAGCGCCGGCAGTGCGACCGCGTCGATCGTCGCACCCGCGGCCTCGAGCCGCGCCAGCGTCGCTCGCCACGCGCTGCGGACGTCGTCGTCGAGTGCGTCGATGTCGGTCTCGGTCGGCACGCCCAGGCGCAGGCCGGCGAGATCGCCCGACGCGTCGAGATCGGCGGTCCAGCCGTCGTCGACCGGGTCGGTGAGGCAGGTTGCGTCGTTCGGATCGGCGCCCGCCATCACGGCCAGCGCGAGCGCGGCGTCGTCGACGTCGCGCGTCAGCGGACCGATCTGGTCGGTCGACGAGGCGAAGGCGACGAGGCCGTAGCGCGAGATGCGGCCGTAGGTTGGCTTGAGTCCGACGACGCCGCAGAACGCGGCCGGCTGGCGGATCGAGCCGCCGGTGTCGGAGCCGAGCGCGAGGGGCACGCAGCCGCTCGCCACCGCCGCTGCCGGACCGCCGCTCGAACCGCCCGGCACGCGGTCGATGCGCCACGGGTTGCGGGTCGGCTTGAAGGCCGAGTTCTCGCACGACGAGCCCATCGCGAACTCGTCGAGGTTGCAGCGGCCGAACGGCACCGCGTCGGCCGCCAGCAGGCGCGCGACGGCGGTCGCCGTGAACGGCGCGACGTAGCCTTCGAGGATGCGCGAGCCGCAGGTCAGCTGCGCGTCGGCGAGCGAGATGTTGTCCTTGATCGCGATCGGCACGCCCGCCAGCGGACCGAGCGTCTCGCCGCGCGCGCGCTTGGCGTCGACGGCTTCAGCGTGCGTGCGATCGGCGTCGGACGGCAGGACGAGAAAGGCGTCGATTGTCGGCTCGACCGCCTCGGCGCGCGCCCGGCAGGCGTCGAACACCGCGACCGCCGTCACCTCGCCCGCGCGCACGGCCGCAGCGATGTCCCGGGCCGAGCGCTGCCACAGCGGCGTGTCGCCGGTGCTCACAGCGGGCTCTCCGGGCTCATGCGTCGTTCTCCGCACCGGATGCCTTGACCTTGCCGACGGTCATCTTCGGCACCGTGACGAAGGCGTCGTGGGTCGCCGGCGCGTTGGCGAGCAGGACGGCGCGGTCGAGCCCCGGGTGCACGACGTCGTCGCGCTCGAGGGCGCTCGAGGATGCGCCGTCGGCGTCGGGTGCCTCGGCGTCGGGCGCCTCGGCGTCGGCGTCGGACGCCTGCAGCT
>JBCCOR010000419.1:0-4816 GCA_039025295.1 Acidobacteriota bacterium | reverse complement strand
CGAAGAACAGCTGCGCCGGCTCGGCTATATCGGCCCCTGAGCGATCGGCCCTCGAGCGCGCGATTTGGTAGCATCGGTCCGTGCCTACGCAACATTTGAGCGACCGACAAAAGAGCGTTCTTGCCGCAGCGTTGACCACCCTGGGCGTGGTGATCCTGATCGGCGCGGTCGGCGCCGTGTTCTATCTGCTCGGGCGCTTTCTCGCGGTCTTCGCCCACGTCTTCCTGCCGCTGGCCGTCGCCGGCGTGGCGGCGCTGGTGTGCAAGCCGTATTTCGATCTGCTGACCGACCGCGCGCGCCTGTCGCCGCCGTTCGCCCTGGTCGTGCTCTTTCTCAGTCTGCTCGTGCCGCTGATCGGCTTCACCTGGGTGTTCGGTGGCCTGGTGGTTGAGCAGATCACCGACCTGGTCGCCAAGACCCCGAAGAGCTGGTCGGTGATCGAGGAGCGGCTCGAGGCCTACGCCCCGCAGATGGTCGCCTGGTGGCGCGAGAGCGCGCCGGCGCAGAGCATTCGGGCGTGGATCGACAGCCACAACGACACGCTGCTCGGCGTGGCGCAGAACGCGGGCCGGGCGCTGTGGGACCAGATCATGATCGCCGGCAAGGGCGTGGCGAGCCTGATCGGCGTGCTGCTGGCGTGGATCGTGGCGCCGATCTACTTCGCCTTCTTCCTGCTGGCCGATCCCGAGGGGCCGAAGAATTGGTCGGCGTCGACGCTGCCGTTTCTCAAGGCCGAGACGCGCAAGGACGTGGCCTATCTGGTCCACGAATTCATTTCGATCATCGTCGCGTTTTTCCGCGGCCAGCTGATCATCGCGCTGATCCAGGGGGTGCTCTACGCCCTCGGCTTCTCGGTCGTCGGCCTGCGCTACGGCCTGATTCTCGGCCTGATGCTCGGCTTTCTCAACATCATCCCGTACCTCGGCAGCCTGATCGGCCTCGGCATCGGTCTGCCCCTCGCGCTGCTCCAGGAAGGCGGCGGCCTGTGGCTGGTGGCCGCGGTGCTGGTCGTGTTCACCATCGTCCAGATGATCGAGGGCTACGTGCTCACGCCGCGCATCATGGGCGGGCAAACCGGTTTGCATCCGATGGTGATCATCGTCGCGATTTTCTTCTGGGGCACGGCGCTGCCCGGCCTGCTCGGCATGATCCTGGCGATTCCGCTGACCGCGTTCTTCGTCGTCTTCTGGCGCCTGCTGCGCGAGAAGTACATCGCCGAGTGGGTCTGACGCGGATCAATAGGCCGGCGCGGAGGCCCGCGGACGGCTGAGCTCGCCGCGCAGATTGGCCTGCATCTCGCGCCGCGCCTGGCGCGTGTCGATCGGGCGCGACAGCACCCACATCAGCTTGGTGATCGCGGCCTCGGGCGTCATGTCGTAGCCGCTCACGACGCCCGCGTCGAGCAGGGCGCGGCCGGTGGCGTAGCGATCCATCTGCACGGTGCCCTCTTCGCACTGGGTGCAGTTGACCAGCACCACGCCGCGCGCGACGGCGCGCTCGAGCACGCGCGTCAGGCGCGCCGACGCCGGCGCGTTGCCGGCGCCGTAGGTGTGCAGCACGGCACCCTCGAGCGGCGCGTCGAGGAAGCGCTCGATGACGTCGAGCGACAGGCCGGGCGAGAGCTGCAGCGTGGCGACCCGCGGCATGTGGACCGCGCCGTCGCCGTCGTCACGGCCGATCGGCAGGAAGCGCAGCGGATCGGGCGACGGCGCCATGATGCGGTCGTGGTCGAGGCGGAGATCGACGCCCAGGCTGCCGAGCGGCGGATGGTTCGGGCTGTGGAATGCGCGCAGCCGCACGGCGCTGGTCTTGCTCGCCCGGTTGCCGCGCAGCAGCTGGCCGCCGAAGCAGATGCACACCTCGGGCACTGGCCGCATCCGGGAGGCGATCAAGAGGCTGTTGATCAGGTTGTCGCGCGCGTCGTTGCGCACCTCGCCGATCGGGATCTGCGAGCCGGTGAGCACGATCGGCTTGGCCAGACGGTCGAAGACGAACGACAGCGCCGAGGCGGTGTAGGCCAGGGTGTCGGTGCCGTGGAGCACGACGAAGCCGTCGTAGCGATCGTGCTGCGCGCGCAGATCGTCGGCGATGCGCATCCAGTCGATCGGCGTCATGTCGGCGGAGTCGAGCAGCGGATCGTGGCTGAGAATGGTGATCTCGGGAAAGCTGGGGGCCTGCAGGTTGGCGAGATCGGTCAGCTGCGCCTCGAGAAAGCCGGGGTCCGGTCGGTAGCCGCGCGGACTCGGGCGCATGCCGATGGTGCCGCCGGTGTAGAGCACCAGCACCCGCGGACGGCGCCCGTCGGTACCGATCGGTCGCGCGCCGATCTCCATCGGACGGGGTGCCGGCGTGTGCAGCGACGCGGCGGATGGCGTGAGCGAAGTCGTCGTCATACCCCGCATTGTCGCGCAACCGAGCGCTCGATGCATCTGCCTGCTGCGGGCGTCGCCGAAGCCACGCAGGCAGGACACGACTCTGCTATACTCTGGGCCAGATCGGCACTTTTGCTTGTGACAAATTTCACAAGCGCTCGCGCTCAGTCCATCCAACTTGCGATCGGGCAGCGCGGCCCGCCCGGATCACCCGGCGCAAACCGCCTTCTTCCACGTGCTGATTTTCCATCCAGACGCGCGGATCGAGCGAATACTCCGCTGAATCCATAGACGCCCGCAGCCGTCCCACGCGCTGCCTCAGCCGCCAGCCTCGCGCGGCCGGCGTCGACCATCGCGCGCCGATCATCGATTCGGGTCGCTGCCCCGCGGCCCTCACGAGGACAACGATTCGACCATGGCATCGCACAAGATCAAAAAAGGCCTCCATCTCCCGATTGCCGGAGAGCCTGAGCAGATCATCGACGCCGCGCGCACGCCCGAGCGTGTGGCCTTGATCGCCGACGACTACGTCGGGCTCAAACCGACCATGCACGTCCAGGCCGGCGACGACGTCCGGCGCGGTCAGCTGGTGATGGAAGACAAAAAGAACCCGGGCGTTCGCATCACCGCGCCGGCCGCCGGTCGGGTGGTCGGCGTCCATCGCGGTGCGCGCCGCGCCCTGCAGTCGGTGGTGATCGAGCTGGCCGACGACGAGCGCGTCGGCACCGGCGGCACCGTGCGCTTCAGCAGCGACACCGGCAAGCATCCCAACGCGCTCGATCGCGCGGGCGTGCGCGATCTGCTGGTCGAGTCGGGTCTGTGGACCGCGCTGCGGCAGCGGCCGTTCAGCAAGGTGCCGTCGCCCGAAGACGGCGCGCCGGCGGGCATCTTCGTCACCGCCATCGATACGGCGCCTCTGGCGCCGGATCCGCAGGTCGTTCTCGCCGGGCGCGAGGACGACTTCCAGCGCGGTCTGGTGGCGCTCTCGAAGCTCACCGACGGTCCGGTGTTCGTCTGCACGGCGCCCGACGCCAACATTCCGGTGCCGCTGGGCGAGCCATTCCGCCACGAGGTCTTCGCGGGGCCGCATCCGGCCGGCACGGTCGGCGTCCACATCCACACGCTGATGCCGGTGAGCCGCAAGCGCACCGTCTGGCACATCGGCTATCAGGATGTGATCGCGATCGGCCGCCTCTTCGACCGCGGCGAGCTCGACGTGACCCGCGTCGTGTCGCTGGCCGGTCCGCCGGTGCTGCGTCCGCGCCTGGTGCGGACCCGCATCGGCGCTTCGACCGCGTCGATCGTCCGCCGCGAGACCGAGGAAGGGCTCGACGTGCGCGTGATCAGCGGCTCGGTGCTCGCCGGGCGCACGGCCCAGGGCGAGGCCCACGGCTACCTCGGCCGCTACGACAACCAGGTGTCGGTGCTGCGCGAAGGCCGCGAGCGCGAACTCCTCGGCTGGCTGGCGCCGGGCATCGACAAATATTCGACCATCAACGCCTTCGTCTCCCGCCTGATCCCCGGACGACGCTATGCCATGAGCACCTCGACCAACGGCTCCGATCGCGCGATCGTGCCGATCGGCATGTACGAGCGGGTGTTTCCGATGGATATTCTCCCCACCCACATGCTGCGCGCCCTCGCCGTCCACGACGTCGAGCAGGCCGAGGAGCTCGGGGTGCTGGAGCTTGATGAAGAAGATCTCGCGCTGTGTACATTCGTTGATCCCGGCAAGCACGACTTCGGGATGCACCTGCGCACTGTGTTGACCACCATTCAGAAGGAAGGCTGATGAAGCCACTACGCGATCTGCTCGACAAGCAGGGCAAGCTCTTCGAGAAGGGCGCTCCGCTCGAAAAGTTGTACCCGCTCTACGAAGCGCCCGACACGTTCCTCTACACCCCGGGGCACGTGACCAAGCAGGCGTCGCACGTGCGGGATTCGATCGATCTCAAGCGCATCATGTTCACGGTCGTGATCGCGCTGGTCCCCGCCATCCTGATGGCGATGTACAACACCGGTCTGCAGGCCCACAAGGCCATCGCCGGCGGCGCGCTGCCGCTCGACACCTGGCAGACCAAGGCGATGACCGCGCTCGGCATGACGTTCGACCCGGCCAACATCCTGCACTGCCTGGTGCACGGCTCGCTCTATTTCATTCCGGTGCTGCTGGTGACCTTCATCGTCGGCGGCAACGCCGAGGCGCTGTTCTCGGTGGTGCGCAAGCACGACATCAACGAAGGTTTCCTGGTCACGGGCATGCTCTTCCCGCTGACCCTGCCGCCCACCATTCCGCTGTGGCAGGTCGCGATCGGCATCTTGTTCGGCGTGATCATCGGCAAGGAAATCTTCGGCGGCACGGGCATGAACATCCTCAACCCGGCTCTGACCGCGCGCGCCTTCCTTTTCTTCGCTTATCCGGCGCAGATCTCGGGCGACAAGGT
>JBCCOR010000418.1:0-4825 GCA_039025295.1 Acidobacteriota bacterium | reverse complement strand
GTGGCATCTGCACGTGGCGGGTGCGGAGGAGCTGCCGCGCGAGGAGATCGAGCCGGTCATCGCGGATCCGCTGCGGACGCAGCGTCGCGCGATCGATTTGCTTCCGGCTGGTTTTCTCGACGCGGTACGCGATCAGACGGGCGTTCTGGTGTCGACCGGGCGCGGAAACTTCGGATTCCTGCACCTGAGCTTTCAGGAATACCTCGCAGCGCGGCACGTGCGCAGCCAGTCGCTGAGCCAGCCGGCGCTGGTGCGCGAGCTGGCGTCGCGCTTCGACGTGCAGGCGTGGCGCGAGGTGATTTTGCTGGCGCTCGGGCTGACGAGCCCGAACCTCTTTGGCCCGGTGATGCAGGCGCTGATCGACGCGGGTGCGCTGTCGCGGAACCCGTCGCTGGCGTCGGACTGCCTGCGCGACGCGGCGGAGCCGTCGGCGGTGCCGCTGCTGGAGGCGCTGGCGGAGGGCGTCGAGGATGCGCGGGAGCGGTTCCAGGTGCTGCGGCTGCTGAAGTCGGACGTGTTCGGCGATTGGATGGACGCGACGATCGAGGACGGTCGCACGGGTCGCGAAGTGTTGGAAGCGCTTCGCGCGGACGCGTCGGACGGTGAAGTGCGCGGGCTGTTGCGAGAGCTTCTCGGGATCGAGGCGCTGGCGATCGTTTCGGGCATTGGCGAACCCGAGGCGGAGTCGGAGCGGACACACGAGCAGGACGGTTCGGTCCTCGCGTACGTACCGGGTGGCTCGTACAGGCTGGGCGGCTGGGGCAGTCCGATTCACACGGTGCGACTGAGTCCGTATTGGATCGGGAAGTACCCGGTGACGAACGCGCAGTACGGCACGTTTCTCGAGGCGACGAAGTACGAGGAGCCTGAATACTGGGGCGACAAGCAGTTCAACGGATCGGATCAGCCGGTGGTGGGTGTGTCGTGGTACGACGCGCAGGCGTATTGCGCGTGGGCGGGGTTGGTGCTGCCGAGCGAGGCGCAGTGGGAGGCGGCTGCGCGCGGCACAGATCAGCGCAACTATCCGTGGGGTGGCGCCGAGCCGACGGAGAAGCTGGCGAACTTCGATGAGAACGTTGGTCGCACAACGCCCGTGGGCAGCTATCCGGCTGGCGCGGGTCCGTTTGGCGCGCTGGACCAGGCAGGGAACGTGTGGGAGTGGTGCGTTGACCTTTGGGGTGCTTCGGCCTATGCGCAGCGCGACGGTGAAACCGATCCGGTGCGCCGAGAAGAGAACCTTTCAGAATCTGCGCGTCGGGTGTTGCGCGGGGGCTCTTGGGCCCTCAGGTCCGGGTTCCTGCGCGCCGCCTATCGCTTCAGGGGCCCGGGTTACTCCCGGCTCCGGCGCATCGGCTTCCGTGTGTCGTTGCGTTCCCCAAGCACGGCTTGATGATTGAGACACCCAGGGCTCAAGCCCTGGGCTATTCCTCCTACGGCCTGCCTCCCGGCAGCCTATCCCCGCCCATCACCGGAACCACCTGCGGATGTCTTGCGCTGGTTCGCAGGCAAGGATTCATAGATCTACGCCGCCAACCTGCGCCAAGAGCCACGAAACCATCGAACGTGACGAGATCTGTCGCTGCGTCTTGGGAAGGGCGGCGGTAGGCCGCCGGAGGCGGGCCGTCCACACGTGTAGACGCGGGATTGATTCCGCGTCTGCTGCAGCGAGCAACCAGCTCGAAGACGAGCTGATCAACAGCGGGCGCGATTCACTCCTTCAATCCTCAACCTTCAACGGACTCGCGAGGCCGGAGCGCGACACGAAACCCCAGGCTCCAGCCCCGACTCGCGACCCCGAGCCCGACCCGATCGGCGCCGCGGAGCCACCCGGGTTCGTCGAACCAGGACCCGGGGCGACAGGCGCGGATCGTCTCGTCACCCTCTGCGTTGACCGGATCTTCCTCGCCATCGCGGTTTTTGTAGGCCTCGACAGACCAAACATCAACGCACCATTCCCACACGTTACCCGCCTGATCCAACGTCCCGAACGGACCCGCGCCAGCCGGATAGCGCCCCACCGGCGTTGTGCGCCCGACCGTTTTGTCGAAATTCGCCAGCTTCTCCGTCGGTTCGGCGTTGCCCCACGGGTACGTGCGCTGATCCGTGCCGCGCGCAGCCGCTTCCCACTGTGCCTCGCTCGGAAGCACCAGGCCGGCCCACGTGCAATACGCCTGCGCGTCGTGCCACGACACGTCCACAACCGGCTGATTCGGGCTATTGAAGGCGTTGTCGCTCCAATACGCAGGTTTCTCATGCCTCGTCGCCTCGAGGAACTTGCCGTACTGCGCGTTCGTCACCGGGTATTTCCCAATCCAATACGGGCTCAGCGTCACTGTATGAATCGGCTTCTCTTTGTCTCTTATGTCGTCTGCGCCCAGCGTGTAGCGACCACCCGGCACGTACACGAGGACCGAACCATCCTTCTCATGCGTCCGCTCCTCGCCCGGCTGCGGCTCACGCCGCGGGGGCACTGCAGCCGATGCCGATGCAGTCGACGAACGGGCTGGGACCGGTGGCGCCGTCGCGCCCCGCAGCCGCATCTCGCAGCGCGCGATCGCCTTTTCGATCCCTGCGACGACGTCGTACATCGCATCGTCGAGATCGTCCCACTTGACGACCGGCTTGCCCTTCGCCGGCAGCGCCTGCAGCGCCCCGAACGGCGTCCGTTCCCAGTGGCAGCGCCGCAGGATGATCGGCACCACCTCGGCCTCGTCGGCCGCATGCCGCTCGAGCGCGCGCGTCATCTCCTTGTCGTAGCAGTAGTCCGACCGCAGAAACGACGCGCTGATCAGCAGCAGGATGACGTCCGCCGCTTCGAGGTTGTCGTCAATCTCCGATGCCCATCGCTTGCCCGGTTCGATCTTGCGATCGTGCCAGGTCTCGACGCGTCCCTCGCGCTGGAGAGGCGAGAGATGGTCCTCGAGCTCGCGACGGAGCTCCTCGTCGCGATGGGAGTACGAGATGAAAACGCGGACGGCCATGGCGCCGAGGATTCTACCCGCGGCGGCCCGTGCGGCCGTCATGCGTGCCGAAACCTGTCGGCGCGCCACGCTAT
Source organism: Acidobacteriota bacterium (assembly GCA_039025295.1). Classification (GTDB taxonomy): domain Bacteria; phylum Acidobacteriota; class Thermoanaerobaculia; order Multivoradales; family J023; genus JBCCOR01. The sequence goes on along the minus strand of JBCCOR010000418.1, from coordinate 1,770 downwards.
GCTTGGAAATCAACCCTCCTTTCCATGACGTCATCCAAGGAAGCCGATGAAAAAGTTCGTGCTGCTGCTTCTCCTCAGCGTCATTCCGGCTCAGGCCGAGCCTGTGCCGCGCTTCACCAGCTCCGCGGTGTGGAACCAGAACATCGAGGCTGCCGCCCTGCATCCGGATTCGGCGCTGATGATCTCGACGCTCGACGCCCTGGGCGGTTTCGGCAACGGTCGCATGCAGATCGACTTCAGCCTGCACGTCGTCCACGCCGCGCCGGACGCGCCGATGCGGACCATCGTCAGCCATCCCAACGGCTATTTCTTGCCGGACTGCGAGCCGCTCGGCACCGCGATAACCGTGCCGATCGACGCCGCGATCGAAGGCGAAACCGATCTGTTTTGCGACAACCTGTCGGGCGACTGCCATCTCCTGGTGGTGCAGGACCGCGTGCTCTACGAAACCTTCGCCTCGACCGCGTCGGGCGGCGCGCAGCTCGAGGCGCAGTGTCTTGCCGTGTGGTATCTCGACGGGCTGTATCCGCCCGAGGGGCGCGGCGATCACTGCACGAGCGCCGACGCGGCGGGTTTCCCGATCGCGCCGCTGCTCTTCAACGCCGACGAGATCGCGGCCTCGCTCGTCGACGATCCCTCGGGCGACGGCGATCTCGGTCATGCCGTCCGCTTCATCCTGCCCAACGCGCGGATGGCCACCGATCCGAGCCTGGGCGGCGTCCTGGGGCGGCTCTACGTGCGTCCGGCGTCCCACGCCGGCGGCCCGAGCGGACCGATCGACACCGTGCCCTACGGCGCCCGCCTGCGCCTGCGCGCCGACTTCCCGCTCACGGGCTATTCGCCCGCCGTGCGCGTGATCCTCAATACCTTCAAGCGCTACGGCATCGTTTTGTCGGACGGCGGCACCATCGCGCTGACCGCCGAGAGCGATCTCTATACGACGACCAGCTGGGCCGATCTGGGGATCAATTCGCGCATCTTCGACCTCACGCCCGGTGCGACCCAGGTCGACATCACCGATTTCGACGTCCTCGATACCGGGCCGCGCATCGGGGAGACGTATGAATGCGTGCCGACTGCCATGGTTCCTTTGGTGGTCTTTGAGGATGGCTTCGAGTCGAGTGACACCAGTGCTTGGGACGGTCCGGTGTGATTCGGGAGTGCGTCGCGGGATGAATGCGGCGTGCGGTCGAGCGGCCGGATCGCGATGTCCGCCGGAGGCCGCCGCAGAATGAATCCTGCGGCTACACGTGTGGACGGCCCGCCTTCGGCGGCCTACCGCCGCCCAGCCCAAGACGCTTCGCCATGGCCCGTCGCGTTCGGTTGATTCGCCGCTCGGATTCGTGCGCTACGCTTTGCGCATGGACGAGACGATTCGGCTGCTGCATCTTTCGGATCTGCACGCCCGCGAGGGCACGGCGTGGGATGCGAATCGCGTTAGACAGACGCTGATCGAGGATCTCAACGATCCGGCGCGCGCCGATTTGCGGCCGGATCTCGTGCTGTTCACGGGTGATCTGGCGTGGGCGGGGAAGCCGGAGCAGTTCGAGCGGGGCTGGACGTTCCTCGATGCGGTGTTGAAAGCCTGCGACCTCGATCGCGAGGCGCTCTTTCTCGTGCCGGGGAACCACGACGTCGATCGATCGAAGATCAACATGTTCGTGCGCGACTGGCTGGCGCAGGCCGATCACGCCAAAGTTGAGGATCTGATCCAGGCCGGTGGGGACAACTGGTTGCTGCTGACCCAGCGGCTCGACGCCTACCGCGCGT
>JBCCOR010000417.1:0-4843 GCA_039025295.1 Acidobacteriota bacterium | reverse complement strand
CGGATCGGCGGCGCGCTCGGCGCAGTCCTTCAGCGGACAGCGCTCGCAGGTGAGGTTGACCTCGCGCGTCGGCACCGCGGGATCGCCGACGAACGCGATCTGGCGTCGACTCTCGTCGTCGATCGCGATGCCGAGCGACACGCTGGCGTTGGTGTCGGCGCTGAGCACCAGCGGCCGGCTCATGCTCACCACCAGGAATTCCGCGTCGGGATGCAGGAAGCGGCTGCGCTGCACCGCCACCGACGGCGACGGTTCGGGCGGCTGGCCGTCGACCGCGGCGGCGTCCATCTCGCGCAGCAGCTCGGCGCCCGGCCAGCGCCGGCAGTGATGCTCGTTGAGGCCGATGCCGTGCGGAATCGGCATCTGCGACAGGTTGAGGATCTTGGTCAGCAGATAGCGCGCGCCGCCGACGCCGTGGTTGAAGCGCAGGAAGAAGAGCTCCTTCAGGCCGAAGCGATGCGGCAGCAGCTGGCTCAGCCGGTAGAAGAACATCTCCGGGGTGGCGTTGTAGCGCGCCATGATCGCGTGGAACGCCGCCGACGACCACGTCGTGCGCGCGAAGAACGCGCGCAGCGCCTCGCTCAGCCCGGCCTGCGGAATCAGCAGCGCGCCGGCGAAGTAGGCGGCCTTGAAGTCGTTGATCACCTGATCGAACGACGTCACGCGCAGCGCCGACGAGGTGAACGAGCGCTCCTTCAGATCGAGCACGCGGTAGCCGAGCTCGCGCGCCAAAACGAACGCCTGCTGCGCGGGCAGCAGGCGCGGATTGACGATCAGCGTCGGCCGTCGACGGTCTTCGAGATGGATCGCGCGCAGCGCGTGCAGCGACGGATGCTCGGGCAGCGGATCGAAGGTCACGCGATAGCCGAAGCGCGATTCCAGCAGCGCCTTGATCGGCGCGGCGGTCACCGTCGGCGCGTCGTTCCAGTCGTTCTCCGCCATCATCGCCGCGGCCGCGCGCTCGAGCTCCTCGAAGTGGTTGCTGTGCATCTGCTGGTACGAGCGCAGCGCCGCGAAGAGGAAATGCTCGACCCGCACGTCGTAGGTGCGGGCGATGTCGAGGAAGGTGCGCACCAGCGCGCCCGCCTTGTTGGGCACCTCGGTGACCAGCCCGAGCACGTCGGCCGGCTGCAGTCCGAAGAGCTGGAACGGGAAACCCTGGATGAAGTTGGAGCTGACGATCGCCTTGACCGGATCGAGATCTTCGTCGACCTTGAGCGAGACCAGATCGTCGAACGGCACGCCCAGGCCCTCGGCCAGCTGCAGGATCTTGTCGGGCTTGGGGTATTTGCGGCCTTTCTCGATCTCGCTGAGGTACGAGATCGACAGGCCGGTCAGGGCCGACAGCTCCTTGAGGCCGTAGCCGCGCTCTTGACGGAGTTTGCGCAGCTTGAGGCCGAGGATGTAGCGAAGGTTTTCGGGATTCATCCTGTGCAACCAGTCCGTGCGAGGAGACGCGGCCACCGGCGCATCCGGCGGCGGGATCGTGCGCGCGGCGTGATGAGTTCGCGGTCAGCGAATTTTTCCGCCTCAGGATGGCATCGGCCCCAAACGCTGTCAAGCGAGCCACGCTGAATTCGATCCGCCGCCGCTGCGGCTCGGCGACGCCCGCGCGGACGTCGCTAAACGCGCACGCGCCCCTCGGATCGTTCCCTGCCAGCCATTCGCCATCCTTTGTCTGCGAACCCTGGAGGTTGCCATGAACACCCTTGCCGCGCATCCATCACGCCGCCCGGTCCACAACCGCGCGCACCGTCGTCTCTGCCCGCCGTTCTCCTCGCTCCGGCGCCGTCTCGTCGGGCGCACCGCCGCGCACGCTGTCACGCAGATCGTCCTGCTCGGGCTGATCGGCGGACTGGTGCTCGGTCCACCGATCGCGGCGTCGGATCGCTACCCGATCCCGGCGTTCATCCGCGCCGTCGAGGCGGCGCACGGCACCGCCGAGTGGCACGCCGCGTCGGCCCTCGAGGCCGATCTGACGGTCTCGTTCCACGGCGACACGCTGATCCAGGGCGCGATCCTGACGCGCACCGACACCAGCAGCGTCCGCATCACCCACGACGACGGCACAGTGGCGATCTTCGACGGCGAGCGCGCCTGGGTCACGCCCGACGCCGACGCGTTCACCGAGGCGCGCTTCATGCTGCGCGCCCTGCCCTACCTGCTCGCCGTGCCGGCCAAGCTGCGTGATCCGGGCGCGTATCTCGTTTCGGCCGGCACCGCACGCCTGCACGACGTCGATCATCCGACCGCCCACCTGACCTTCGCCAAGGGCGTCGGCGACACGTCCGAGGACTGGTATCGCCTCTACCGCCATCCCGAGACCGATCGTCTGCGCGCCATGGCCTACGCCACGACCTACCACGATCCCAGCCAGCCGACGCGCTTCATGATCGTGTACGACGACTACGTCATCGTCGACGGCGTCGCGCTCGCGACCCGCTGGACGTTCTACGACTGGAGCGCCGAGGAAGGTCCGGTCGACGCGCCCATCGGCGAGGTCGTGCTCGTTGCTCCGCGCTTCATCGAGCCGTCGGCCGACGCGTTTCAGAAACCGCAGGACGCGATCGAAGCGCACCGGCCCCGCGCCGTCCGCTGAGCGCATCGAACCATCGTCGACCGGTCCACGCGACCGGCGCCATCCGATCGGGACGGCGTCGGTCGCGCTGTGTATGCCTACGGTGAAACCCATCCGCGCGCATCGGCAAGACCCCATCGAAGACCGCGTGCGACGCCCGCCACGCAGCGGCTCGAATCCCCCGGTAACCCCCGGCCGCCGCGGTTCATCTCACCCCGTGAACCGCGCCCGCAACGCCGATTCGGCCCCGCATCCGGCGCGCATCGCTCCCCTTCCTCGTTCCCACCCACGTCACCGCTTCTCACGCCCCCAGGAGTCCCACCATGAGCGCCAAGACGATCACCGCCGAAGCCCGCCAGGAAGCCATCGACCGCGCCCAGAGCACCTACGGCTTCGTCCCCAACCTGATGCAGGCCATGGCCGACGGCAACCCGGTCACGCTCCACGCCTACCTCGACGGCAGCGCCGTGATCGGCAAGGGCGTGCTGACGCACGCCGAGCAGCAGGCGGTCATGCTCGCCATCTCGGCGTACAACAGCTGCCACTACTGCACCGCGGCGCACCGCACGATCGGCAAGGGCGCCGGCATCGACGGCGACGATCTGGTGCGCATCGACCGGGGCGAGAACCCGCAGGACGAACGCCTGGCCGCGCTGGTCATCGCCACCCGCCGCCTGCTCGACCAGCGCGGCTTCCTCGACGACGACGATCAGAGCGAGCTCGCCGAGCTCGGCGTCGATCGCGCGCAGCTCTATGAGATCATCACGATCGTCGGACTGAAGACGATCACCAACTACGTCAACCACCTCGCCCGCACCGAGATCGACCCGCCCTTCCAGGCCGAGGCCACCCGCCAGCCTGGTCAGGCCACCTGAGGAACGCGTCCATGCCCCGCTTCGCCTCACCCATCGTCCGCCTCGCCGCGGCCGCGCTGCTCGCGCTGATGCTGCCGGCGACCGTCGTCGCCCAGCACGCGGGCAGCGCCTTCGCGACCACCATCGAAGACGCCCACGGCGCCGAGCGCTATCACCGTCACGCCGCGCTCGAGGCCGATCTCACCGTCAACTTCGGCGGCAGCACGATCATCGACGGCTCGATGCTCATGCGCACCGACACGAGCGGCGTGCGCATCGTGCAGAAAGCCGGCCCGGTCGCGGTCTTCGACGGCCAGCGCGCCTGGGTCACGCCCGACGCCACGGCCTTCCCGCGCGCCCGCTTCCATCTGCTGACCTGGCCCTACTTCCTCGCCGCGCCCGCCAAGCTGCAGGATCCGGGCACGCAGCTCGAGCCGACCGGCAAGCACACGCTGCACGACGTCGCGCACCCGACCGCCAAGCTGACCTTCAGTGCCGGCATCGGCGACTCGCCCGACGATTGGTACGTCCTTTACCGCAATCCCGAGAACGACCAGCTGCGCGCGATGGCGTACATCGTCACCTACGGCAAGTCGACGAGCGAGACGGCGAAGGCGGTGCCGCACGTGATCGTCTACGACGACTACCAGACCGTCGACGGCGTCACGCTCTCGACCCGCTGGACCTTCTACGATTGGAACGAGAAGGACGGCGCGGTCGGCGATCCGATCGGCGACGTCACGCTCGCCAACCTGCGCTTCGTCGAGCCGTCGGCCGACGCCTTCCGTCAGCCCGCCAGCGCGGTCGAGGACGCCCTGCCCGACGCGGGCCGCTGATCATCCCTCCCGCCCCGCGCACGTCCCATCAGCCGGACATGCCGCCCGCGCGCACAGGCCGCGGCGGCACGTCCGGCTTCGTGTTTTGGGCGTGAACCGCGCCGCGACGACGCCCGCGGCGCGCGGCGCGGCCGAGCGCATCGGCCTGTGGGCCGGCCCCGCGCTCTTCGTCGGCCTGCTGCTCCTGCCCGCACCCGCCGGGCTCGACGCGATCGGCTGGCGCACCGCCGCGCTCGCCGCGCTGATGGCCACGTGGTGGATGACCGAGGCGATCCCGATTCCCGCCACCGCGCTGCTGCCCGTCGCGCTCGCGCCGGCGCTCGGCATCGGCGATCTGCGATCGATCGCGGCGCCCTACGCCAATCCGCTGATCTTCCTCTTCCTCGGCGGCTTTCTCGTCGCCCTGGCGATGGAACGCTGGCGGCTGCACGAGCGGCTCGCGCTGCACGTGCTGCGGCGCGCCGGCAGCGGACCGCGAGCGCTCGTCGCCGGCTTCATGCTCGCCAGCGCGGGCCTGTCGATGTGGATCAGCAACACCGCGACCGCCATGCTGATGCTGCCGATCGCGACCTCGG